>JAKDNE010000181.1 GCA_030451965.1 Brachybacterium sp.
CGGGGGGGGGGGGGGGCGGGCCCCCCCCCCCCCCCCCCCCCCCCCCCCCCGGGGGGGGGCGGCCCCCCCGGGGGGCCCCCCCTCGGCCCCGACCGCATCGAGAGGCACCTCATGGATCTGCTCCGCGGGATCGTCACCTACCTGGTGGACAGCATCTCCCTGCTCGGGGACAACCTTCCGCTGCTGCTGCAGGGGATCGGGCTCACCGTCGCCCTGGCCCTGCTCGGCTACGGGCTCGCGCTGGTCCTGGGCACGGTGCTCGCCGTCTGCCGGGTCAGCCCGATCCCGCCGCTGCGCGGGGCGGCCACGGTGTACGTCGAGATCTTCCGCAACATCCCGCTGCTGAGCCTGCTGATCCTGATCGCCTTCGGCCTGCCGGACGTCGGGCTGCTGCTGCCGTACTTCTGGTGCGGCGTGCTCGGGCTGACGCTCTCCTCGGCGGCGTTCGTCTGCGAGAACGTCCGCTCGGGCATCAACACGGTGCCGATCGGTCATGCCGAGGCGGCCCGCTCGATCGGGCTCGGCTTCTTCGGCACGCTGCGCTTCGTGGTGCTGCCGCAGGCGTTCCGCAGCATGGTCCAGCCGCTGGTGAACGTGTTCATCGGCACCGTGATCGGGTCCGCGCTGTGCTCCGCGATCTCGGTCCACGAGATCACCTGGGTCACCCAGACCCTCAACATCCGCTACGCCCAGGCCGTGCTGATGTTCATGATCGCCGGCGCGGTCTACCTGGTCCTCTCCCTCGGCGGTGCCGCGCTCGGCGGGGTCATCGAGCGGGCGGTCGCCCCGGGCGGCAGGGACCGCTCGAGCACCCGCGCCGCGCTGGACATCACCACGGGGGCACAGGCATGAGCACCACGTCTGCGACCGCCACCCAGGTCCTCTTCGACGCGCCCGGTCCCAAGGGTCGCCGGCGCATCCTGCTGCTCTCGATCCTCAGCGTGGTCCTGATCGCCGCGCTGCTGATCGGTGCGCTGTGGCAGTTCCACGCCAACGGCCAGCTGGAGCCGAGCAAGTGGATCGTCTACCTGCGAGCGGATTACCTCGCCTTCCTCGGCCACGGGCTGTGGGGGACGCTGAAGGTCACCGCACTCGCAGCCGTCATCGCCTTCCCCTTCGGACTGCTGCTGGCGCTGGCGCGACTGTCTCGGTTCCTCCCGCTGCGCACCCTGGCCGTGACGTGGATCGAATTCTTCCGCGGAATCCCGATGCTGCTGGTCGTCTACGCGTTCCTGCTGGCCCTGCCGGCCTTCGGCGTCACCTTCCCGCGGTTCTGGATGCTGGTGATCCCGATGATCCTGGTCTCCAGCGCGACCACCGCAGAGGTGTTCCGCGCCGGCATCAAGGCGGTGGACGTCGGTCAGCACGAGGCCGCCGACGCGATCGGTCTCAGCCGCCGCGACTCGCTGGTGCACGTGGTGCTGCCGCAGGCGGTGCGTCTGGTGCTGCCCAGTCTCATCCTCGCCCTGGTCACCCTGCTGAAGGACTCCACCCTCGGCTACGTGGTCAGCTACAACGAGCTGCAGTTCCAGGGCAAGACCCTGGTCTCCATCACGCGCTACCTGGTGCAGACCTATCTCGTCATCTCCGTCATCTATATCGTCATCAACCTCCTGCTCACCCGCCTCGCGCTCGCGCTCGATGCGCGGATGAAGGCCCGCGCCGCGGCGAGCTGAACCGCGTCCGCTCCACCACGTCCCCTCACCCCTCTGCGAAAGCTGGTCCTGCCCATGTGCCGCCTGCTCGGCGTCGTCTCCCGCGACCCCATCTCCCTGGACCAGGCCGTCGCCGAGGAGATCGAACCGTTCACCGCCCAGTCCGAGGTGCACGGCGACGGCTGGGGCGTGGCCTGGTTCCAGGCGGATGACGGCGAGATGCCCCGGCCGGGGGCCGGCGGGGCCGTGGGCGCGCTCGGCAACCCGCGCAGTCCGCAGATCCGTCGGCGCCTGGACGTGGCGCGGGAGTCCACCGCCTATCGCGCGGCGGTGCATGCGGCGACCGGGCCGCTGATGCTGATCCACCTGCGCAAGGCGAGCCCCGGCTCGCCGCTGCAGATCGGCAACACCCACCCCTTCCGCGAGGGGGAGACCGTCTTCGCCCACAACGGGCAGTTCGACCTGCCGCCCGGGCTGCGCGAAGCCGTGCTCGCCCGAGGCGGCCGCACCCCGGAGGGCACCACCGACTCCGAGCTCTTCTTCTCCCTCATCGAGCTGCACGCCCGGGACACCGATGCGGCCACCGCCGTGCAGCGCGCGGCCGCGGAGCTCACCGCGCTGAGCCTGGAGTACGGCACCCGGGTGCCGGAGGCGCTGAACTGCCTGTACATGACCCCCGACCTGTTGGTCGCCTATCAGCAGTCCGATCCGGCGCAGGCCCGCCCCCACCACACCGCCGACAATTACTCGCTGCGCTACCGGATCGACGCGGACCGGGTCATCATCGCCTCGACCGGCATCCCGCAGACGGCATACCTCGAGGTGGGGGAGGGGCAGGCGCTGGTCGTGGGCCGCAGCGACCTCGGCGTCTCGCTGCGTCCCCGGCTGGCGGAGTTCGCCGCCTGAGCGCGGCCCCGCCGCGCCGGAACCACGGACCGGGCGTGGGCGGGCCGACTCGCGGCACGTGATGGCCTCCATCGGGACGATGGTCTCGATAGGCTGGAGCCCCGGCAGTGAACGCTCGTCGGCCCGACCTCGCTGGGAGGCCCCGTGATCGGATTCGAGAACGTGCGCAAGGAGTACCCGGGCGGCACGCTCGCGGTGCAGGACTTCAGCCTCGAGATCGCCTCCCACGAATCCGTGGTGCTGGTGGGCACGTCCGGCTCCGGCAAGACCACGCTGATGCGGATGATCAACCGCATGGTCGACCCCACCTCCGGACGCGTCCACATCGACGGCGACGACGTCACGAGCCTGGACCCGGTGCAGCTGCGCCGCAGCATCGGCTACGTCATGCAGGCCTCCGGCCTCCTCCCGCACCGCACCGTGCTGGACAACATCACCACCGTCCCCGTGCTGCGCGGCACCGCCAAGCGCGAGGCCCGCACCCACGCCCACGAGCTGATGGAGATCGTCGGCCTGGACGCCGCGCTCGCCGAGCGCTACCCCTCCCAGCTCTCCGGTGGCCAGCAGCAGCGGGTCGGGGTGGCCCGGGGCCTCGCCGCCGACCCCAACATCCTGCTGATGGACGAGCCCTTCGGCGCCGTCGATCCGATCGTGCGGGCCGAGCTGCAGCGCGAGCTGCAGCACCTGCAGCGCGATCTGCGCAAGACCATCGTGTTCGTCACCCACGACATCGACGAGGCGTTCCTGCTCGGTGACCGGGTGGCGATCCTCCGGCCCGGCGGGATCATCGCGCAGGTCGGCACCCCGCAGGAGATCCTCGCTGACCCGGCGGACGACTTCGTGTCCAGCTTCGTCGGTGCCGACCGCGGAGCGCGCACCCTGCATGTCGAACGGGTCGACGGCCGCGACGTGGTGGTCGACGCCGACGGGCGGCCCGCCGGCGTGCTCGCGGCGAGCGGCGACCGGTCCGCCGGCGAGGGCGCGGCCGACGGGCGGACGCGGGAGCGATCCTCGTGACCTGGGTGCTCGCGAACCTCGATGTCATCGCCGGCTACACCGGCTCCCACCTGCTGCAGGCGCTGCCCCCGATCCTGGTGGCCTTCCTGCTCTCGCTGCCGCTGGCCAAGCTCGCGAACTCCCGCGGCTGGCTGCGGACCTCGGTCACCACCACCTCCTCGCTGATGTACGCGATCCCGTCGCTGCCGCTGTTCGTGCTGCTGCCCGGCCTGATCGGCACCGGTGTGCGCAGCCCGCTGAACATCGCGGTCGCACTGTCGCTGTACGGGCTCGCACTCATGGTCCCCGCCGCCGCCGACGCCTTCCGCTCCGTCAACCGCGAGGTGCTCGGCTCCGCGACCGCGCAGGGGTACGCGCCCCGGGCCCGCTTCCTCCAGGTCGAGCTGCCGCTGGCCGGGCCCGTGCTGCTGGCCGGGGTGCGGGTGGTCGCGGTGAGCACCATCTCGCTGGTCACCGTCGGCGGCGTGCTCGGCGTGCCCAGCCTGGGCATGCTGTTCGTGGACGGGGTGCGGCGCGGGATCCTCGCCGAGATCGCCGCCGGGATCGTCGCGACCGTCCTGCTCGCCCTGCTCATCGACGCCCTGCTGGTGATGCTGGGCCGCGCGGTGATGCCCTGGACCCGTCGGCAGGGGGCGCGCACGCCATGACCGGCAGCCCCTTCCTCGACTCCCTGCGCTGGCTCGGCGACTCCGCCCACTGGACGGGCCCGGGCGGCATCCCGCTGCGCACCCTCGAGCACCTCGGCTACACGGCCCTCGGTGTGCTGGTCGCGGCGCTGCTCGCCGTGCCCATCGGGCTGTATGTCGGCCACTCGGGGCGGGGCAAAGGCGTCGCCGTCGCCGCGGCCGGCGCCGCCCGCGCCCTGCCCACTCTGGGCCTGGTGACCCTGTTCGCGCTGCTGGTGGGCATCGGCCTCACCGCCCCGCTGCTGTCCTTCGTGATCCTCGCGATCCCGTCCCTGCTGGCCGGGGCCTACTCCGCCGTCGAATCCGCGGAGCCCGCGACCGTCGACGCCGCCCGCGCCCAGGGCATGACCGAGTGGCAGATCCTCACCCGGGTGGAGCTCCCGCTGGGCATGCCGCTGCTGGTCGGCGGGTTCCGCGGGGCGACAGTCCAGGTGGTGGCCACCGCCATGCTCGCCGCCTACGTGGGCAGCGGCGGTCTGGGACGCTATATCTTCCAGGGGCTGGGCTCCCAGAACTATCCGCAGATGATCGCCGGATCGCTGCTGGTGATCGCGCTCGCCCTGGTCCTGGACCTGACCCTGCTGCTCGCGCAGCGGCTGACCGCACCGCCCGGGGTGAGAGCCTCGTGATCTGTCCCCTCGACCCCCCGCACCTCAGGAGATCTTCCATGACCATCCACAGCACCCGTCGTCACCTGCTCGGCGCACTCGGCGCCGGTTCCCTCGCGCTCGGCGCCGCGGCCTGCGGGAGCTCCGATCCCTTCGACGAGGGGGGCGAGGAGGGAGGCGGCGCCTCCGACGGCGGCTCCGGTGCCGTCACCCTCGCCATCGGCTCCCAGGCCTACTACTCCAACGAGATCATCGCCGAGCTGTTCGCCCAGGTCCTCGAGGCCGAGGGATTCACCGTGGACCGGCAGTACCAGATCGGTCAGCGCGAGGTGTACCTGCCCGAGCTCGAGAGCGGCTCCCTGGACCTGCTGCCCGAGTACCTCGGCAACCTCCTCCAGCACTACGACTCCGAGGCCCCCTCCGCCAGCCCTGAGGAGATCCACGGCGCGCTCGACGAGGCCCTGCCCGAGGGGCTGCGGGTGCTCGACTTCGCCGGGGCCTCCGACCAGGACTCCTACTCCACCACCTCTGATTTCGCCTCCACCCACTCGCTCACCGCGATCGGGGATCTGGCCGGTGTCGAGGAGGCTCTGAAGATCGCCGCGAACAGCGAGTTGGATGTGCGCCCCTACGGCCCCGAGGGGGTGAAGGAGGTCTACGGCGTCGACGTGACCGTGGTGCCCGTCGAGGACTCCGGCGGCCCGCTCACCGTGCAGGCCCTCCTCGACGGCGACGTGCAGCTCGCCGACATCTACACCGCCGACCCCGCCATCGCCGAGAACGACCTGGTGGTGCTCGAGGATCCGGAGTCGCTGATCCTCCCGCAGAACGTCGTGCCCGTGGCCTCGGAGAAGATCGACGAGACCGCCGCCACGGCGATCGAGGGCGTCATCGCCCAGCTCAGCGCGGATGACCTGGTGGAGCTGAACCGGCAGAGCGTCGTGGATCAGGCCAGCAGCGCGGATATCGCCGAGGGCTGGCTGACCGAGAAGGGCCTGCTCTGACCTGGACCGTCGGGCCTCGGTGATCCGGGCCGGTCGGCGCTGTGACCAGCGGCGGTGACCGGTCGGTCGAGCTGCGGGTGACATCTCGCGGTTGGCGCGGCAGGGTGGGGATCATGAACAGCAACGAGACCCACCTGACCGTCACCCGCACCGTCGACGTCCCCGCGAAGGACGTGTTCGACCTGCTCACGCTGCCGGCCCGGCACCACGAGTTCGACGGCTCCGGCATGGTGCGCAATTCCGATGACACCGAGCGCATCGACAAGGTCGGCGAGAAGTTCGTGATGAACATGCACCACGAGGGCAGGGGCGATGACTACCGCATGCACAACTTCGTCACCGCGTACGACGAGAACAAGATGATCGGCTGGCAGCCTGCCCCGGAGGCGGAGGACGGCACCGCGCCGACCGAGCCGCTGGGCTGGGAGTGGGTCTACGAGCTCAAGCCCCAGGGCTCGGGTTCCGCCGAGGTGTCCCTGACCTACGACTGGTCCAAGGTCACCGACCCGAAGCTGCTGGAGCACGTCGGCTTCCCGATGATCCCGCAGGAGGACCTCGAGCAGTCGTTGAACCTGCTCGCCGCAGCGGTCACCAAGCCCTGAGCACCCTCCCGGTTCCGGCACGACGCTCTCCGGCGTCGGCCGGGCCTCAGGTGTCGGCCGGGGCGGGGTCCCGCCGGACGTCGTAGACGGCCAGCCGCACACCGTTGGAGAAGTCCGCGGAGCGCACCAGCTCCAGGCGCTGCGCCGGGGCGTCGTCCGCGAACAGCCG
>JAKDNE010000182.1 GCA_030451965.1 Brachybacterium sp.
GCTCCTTGGCGAGGACCGAGTACAGGATGTCGTTGACGAGCGAGGACTTCCCGGAGCCGGAGACGCCGGTGATCGCGGTGAGCACCCCGAGCGGGAAGGCGACGTCCTGCCCGGCGAGGTTGTTCGCGCGGGGGCCGACGACGGTGAGCATCCGGTCTGTGTCGATCGGTCGACGCTCGGCGGGCAGCGGGATCTCCAGCTCGCCGGAGAGGTAGCGGCCGGTGAGGCTGTCGGGATTGCGCTTGAGCTCCTCGACCCCGCCGGAGTGCACCACCCGGCCGCCGTGCTCCCCGGCGAGGGGGCCGATGTCCACCACCCAGTCGGCCGAGTTCAGGGTGTCCTCGTCGTGCTCGACCACGATCAGGGTGTTGCCGAGGTCGCGCAGCCGTTCGAGGGTGCCGATGAGGCGCGCGTTGTCCCGCTGGTGCAGGCCGATCGAGGGCTCGTCCAGCACATACAGCACGCCGACCAGGCCCGAGCCGATCTGGGTGGCGAGCCGGATCCGCTGGGCCTCACCGCCGGAGAGGGTCCCGGCGGCGCGGGCGAGGGTGAGATAGTCCAGACCCACATCGAGCAGGAACCCCAGCCGGGAACGGATCTCCCGCAGCACCTCGTCGGCGATCGCGGCTTCGCGCACGCCGAGCTCGAGGCTGCCGTGGAAGGCGTGCGCCTCGCGGATCGACATCTCGGTGACCTCGGCGATGGAGCGACCCCCCACGGTCACCGCGAGCACCTCGGGACGCAGCCGGGCACCCCGACAGGCGGGGCACGGGATCTCGCGCATGAACTGCTCGTAGCGGTCCTTGGCCCAGTCCGATTCGGTGTCCGAGTGGCGGCGCTCGAGGAAGTGCATCACGCCCTCGAAGCCGGTGGAGTAGGTGCGCTCACGGCCGAAGCGGTTGCGGTACTTCACGTGGACCTTGTGGTCCTTGCCGTGCAGCAGCGCCTCCGTGGCGCGCTGCGGGAGAGCCCTCCACGGAGTGTCCATGGAGAAGCTGAGCTGCTCGGCGAGCCCCGCCATCACCTCGAGGTGGCGGTCGGAGTGGCCCATGGCCCAGGGAGCGATCGCGCCCTCGGCGAGGGAGAGGTCCTCGTCGGGGACCACCAGCTCGGTGTCGACCTCGAGGCGCTGGCCGAGGCCGGTGCACTCGGGGCAGGCGCCGTAGGGAGCGTTGAAGGAGAAGGTGCGCGGCTCGATGTCATCGATCGCCAGCGGGTGGTCGTTGGGGCAGGCGCGCTTCTCGGAGAAGCGGCGGGTGCGGCCCGGGTCCTCCTCGTCCAGGTCCACGAAGTCGACCACCACGATGCCCTCGGCGAGCCGCAGCGCGGTCTCCACCGAGTCGGTGAGGCGGCGCCGCGAATCCGGCTTGGCGGCGAGACGGTCGACGACCACCTCGATGGTGTGCTTGAACTTCTTGTCGAGCGTGATCTCCTCATCGAGCCGACGGTTCTTCCCGTCGACCCGGGCGCGGGCGTAGCCCTGGGAGCGCAGCGAGCTGAGCAGGTCCGCGTGCTCGCCCTTGCGGCCCTGGACCACGGGCGCGAGCAGCTGGAAGCGGGTGCCGGACTCCTGGCCGAGCAGGGTGTCGACGATCTGCTCCGCGGAGGACGAGCTGACCTTCTCACCGCAGACAGGGCAGTGCTGCTCGCCCGTGCGGGAGAACAGCAGACGCAGGTAGTCGTAGATCTCGGTGATGGTGCCGACGGTGGAGCGCGGGTTGCGGTTGGTCGACTTCTGGTCGATCGACACTGCCGGGGAGAGCCCCTCGATGAGGTCGACGGAGGGCTTGTCCATCTGTCCCAGGAACTGCCGGGCGTAGGCCGACAGCGATTCGACGTAGCGACGCTGGCCCTCGGCGAAGATGGTGTCGAACGCCAGGGAGCTCTTCCCGGAGCCGGACAGCCCGGAGAACACCACCAGCTTGTTGCGGGGGATGTCGATATCGATGTTCTTGAGGTTGTGCTCGCGCGCACCACGGACGACCAGAGATTCACTCACCGGACCATCCTAGGCGCGGAACCCGGACTTCGAACAGTTGTTCGGAGGAGAGGTGGGCGACATACTGGGTCCATGAGCGATCACGAGTACACCGGACACGTCGAACCCGGAGGCGAGCCCATGGTGCGGGACCTCCACCACGTGGAGATCCGCAAACTCTCCGTGGGCCCGATGAACAACAACGCCTACCTGCTGACCTGTCGGGCGACGACGGCGCAGCTGCTGATCGACGCCGCGGCCGACACCGACTCGCTGCGCCGCATGGTCGCCGCAGGTGGGGAGCACAACGGGCTGGACCTCATCGTCACCACCCACAGCCATCACGACCACGTGGGAGCGCTCGCGGAGATGATGGCCGCCACGGGTGCCCGCACCGCCGCCGGGGAGGCGGACGCCAAGGAGATCACGGAGCGGATCGACGTCCCGCTCGTGCACGGCGACGTGCTCGAGTTCGGCCAGCAGCAGGTCGAGATCATCCATCTGCGCGGTCACACCCCCGGTTCGATCGCCGTGCTCCTGCGCGCCGGGGACGAGGGCGACCACCTCTTCACCGGCGACTCCCTGTTCCCGGGCGGGGTGGGCAACACGCAGCAGGATCCCCAGCGCTTCGCGCAGCTGATCGACGACGTCGAGCAGCGCCTCTTCGACCGGCTCGGGGACGACACCTGGGTGTACCCGGGTCACGGGGACGACACCACCCTCGGCGCGGAGCGGCCCTCGCTGCCGGCCTGGCGCGAGCGGGGCTGGTGACCGCTCGCCCGTCACCGGCGTGGTGCGTCCTCGGGCGTGGTGAGGGCGGGCGCATCCGTCTGGTCGCGCTGGATGCGGACGGCGGACGGTGCGGGGACGAGGAGATCGATCCCGACGGTCTCCCCGCGCTCGTCGCCCGGTGGGAGAGGGAGCACTCCCCGCGCTGGGTCTTCAGCGATGCCGCGGCCTGGTACCCGCGGCTGCTCACCGCCGGGGTGACGCTCGAGCGCTGCCACGACCTGCGGCTGATCCACCGGATCCTCCGACACTCCGAGCTGGTCCCCGAGGCGGATGCGCTGCGCGCCGCGACCGCGTGGGACACCCCGCTGGACCCCCACGAGCCGATCCGGGACACGGGCGCGACGCTGTTCGACCTCGAGGCGACATCCCCGCGCCGGGGCGCCGTCCCCTCCGACCTCGAGGAGACGCTGGCCGAGCACTCCCGGCAGCGCGCCGCGCTGCGTCAGGCGGAGGAGCCTGCCCGGCTGCGCCTGCTGGTCGCCGCCGAATCGGCCGGAGCGCTGATCGCCGCCGAGCTGCAGACGGCCGGGATCCCCTGGGACGTGGCCGAGCATGATCGGATCCTCACGGCCGCGCTCGGGCCGCGCCCCTCTCCCGGCACCCCGCCGTCACGGATGGTGTCCACCGGCGCCGAGGTGCGCACCGCGCTCGGTGACCCGCTGGTGCCGTTGGACTCCCCGCCGAAGCTGCTGCGCGCCCTGCACCGGGCCGGGATCGACGTCCCCTCCACCTCGCAGTGGGAGCTGCAGCAGCACGAGCATCCGGCGGTCGAGCCCTTGCTGCGGTACAAGAAGATGTCGCGCCTGCTGACTGCGAACGGCTGGACCTGGCTGGATGAATGGGTGCATGAGGGTCGTTACCGTCCGGTGTATGTGCCGGGCGGGGTGGTGACCGGTCGCTGGGCCAGCAGTGGCGGTGGTGCGCTGCAGATCCCGCGACAGCTGCGGCCCGCCCTGCGCGCCGATCCGGGCTGGCGACTGATCAGCGCCGACGTCTCCCAGCTCGAACCACGGGTGCTCGCGGCGATGTCCGGGGACCCGGCGATGATCGCCGCCGGGGCCGGGAAGGACCTCTACTCCGGGATCGTCGAGGCCGGGATCGTCCGGACCCGCCAGGAGGCGAAGATCGGAGTGCTCGGCGCACTGTACGGCGGCACCACCGGCGACAGCGGACGGGTGGTGCCGCGGCTGCGCCAGAACTTCCCGGCCGCGATGGCGCTGGTGGACGACGCGGCCGCGACCGGGGAGCGCGGCGGGACGGTGACCACCTGGCTGGGCCGCTCCTCCCCCGCCGTCGAGGAGTCCTGGTCGCAGGCCCAGCGCGCCGCGAATCAGCCCGACGCCGTCGCAGGGCAGCAGGAGGCGGCGCGCCGCTCCGCCCGGGAGCGGGGCAGGTTCACCCGGAACTTCGTGGTCCAGGGCACCGCCGCGGAATGGGCGCTGTCCTGGATGGCGGCGCTGCGGCTGCGGCTCGCACGATTCGAGGAGGTGCCGGAGTCCGCGGCGGCCGCGCCGTCCGGGCCGGTGTTCTCGCGCCGCGCGCACCTGGCGTTCTTCCTCCACGACGAGGTGATCGTCCATGCCCCCGCAGAGCAGGCCGAGGCGGCGGCCGAGGCGATCACGCAGTCGGCCGATGCGGCGGGGCGGCTGCTGTTCCCCGGCAGCCCGATCGACTTCCCGCTGGATCTGGAGATCAGCGAGCGCTCGGCGGAGAAGTGAGCCGGGTCAGCCCCGCCGCCAGAGCAGTGAGCCGCTGCGACCCCAGCAGCGGGGTCAGCGGCTCGTCGAAGCGCTGCTCCCACACCTCATCGAGCTGCGCGGTGGTGACACCACCGTCGGCGAAGAGGATTCCGACGATGGCGTCGGCCTCGGGACGATACTCGTCGCCCGGGGCCCCTCCGGGCTGCCCGGGATCGAACCCCATGGGATCCGCCTCGGTGAGCAGCTCGAGCACGCGCTCCTTCAGGTCCTCGCTGTCGGCGAGCCCGGGGGCTCGTTCCTCGATCACGGCCAGCGTCGCGGTGAGCGCGCCGGCGGCCAGCCCCATCCAGACGCGGGGCGCGGGCACGCCGTGCCGACGCAGCAGCGCTTCTGCCCCGCGATCCAGGCGGAGGCCCGCCACGGCGGAGCCGGCCGCGATCCCGCCGAGGCCGAGCGAGAGAGCGCCCTCGGACAGGGACGGGCGCCTCCAGCCCGGCACCGGCGTCGACCGGTCGGAGGCGGGACGGACGGCGCCTCGCTGCAGCGCGATGAGCGCGGCCCCCGTCGTGAGAGCCGCGGGAAGCACGACATACCCGGTCCGCACCGCACGCGGCAGCCGATGGAGCGGGATCATCCCGAGCCCGATCGACGCAGCGGTGCCGACGGCATGGGGAATGATCCGGGAAGCAGTGGTCCGGGGCACGGGAGGTCTCCTCGATCTGGGGCGGACAGCCGCGGCACGCACGTCACGAGACGTCTGGCGGCGGCCGATGCCCCCGACGCTATCGGGTGAGGTCGCCGTCACGGAGCGACGATCGTCGGGACCACAGCACACGTTCGCAGGGGGCGCGGCCGTCCGCCCTCATGGTCCTGGGAGGCGGTGGGACCTGGGAGGCGGTGGAGGAACATGCGGGAGAATGGGCGGATGCGCCTGTGGTCACTGCATCCCCGCCACCTCGATCGCCAGGGCCTGACGGGCTGCTGGCGGGAGTCCCTGCTGGCCCAGGCAGTTCTTGCCGGGCGCACGACGGGCTATCGCGCCCACCCCCAGCTCGAACGGTTCCGGGCGCAGGACGAGCCGCTCGCCGCCGTCGGCGCCTATCTCGCCGTCCTGGCCGAGGAGGCCACGACGCGCGGATACCGGTTCGATCGCTCGAGGATCGACCGCTCCCCCGCCGACGGAGCGGGAACTGCACAGATTCCCGTCACCGACGGGCAGCTCGCCCTCGAGTGGAGGCATCTGCTCGCAAAGCTCGAGCACCGCAGCCCCGAGCGCTGGCTGCACGAGCGCCTCCGCGCCTGCCCCGATCCCCATCCGCTCTTCGCGGTCGTCCCCGGACATATCGAATCGTGGGAGCGCGAGCCCGGCTGAGACAGGGCTCCGCACCCCGAGGACGTCCAGCGGATCCTGCTCTTTCAATACCCCGTCGAGAGGATTCCGCGTCTGGTCGTCGGAGATTCGATCTCGTCCAGGAGAGCGATCGCGTAATCCTCCATCGAGAGGGTGGATCGTCCGTCCCCGTCGATGACCAGTTCCGCACCACCGGTGCGCTAGACGCCCCGGAACGGGCACCGGGCTGGAAGATCGCGGCGGGTGCGAGGTAGGTCCAGTCCAGGCCGCTCGTGGCACGGAGGATCTCGAGCTGCCGGGTGCTGGCGGCGGCGATCCCCCGGATCGCCCCAGGCACCCACCTCGGATCATCCAGCGCGATGCGCCTCGTCACCGGAACGTGGAGCGGCGCGGCGCCGCCGACGACGATCAGCCGTCGGCCCGCGCTCCGGACCCCGTCGGCCACACCGGAGGTGAGAGCCCCGATGTCGTCTTCCCGTCCAGGTGCGGGTCGCGTCGCTGCTACGTCGACATCGTGCCCCCGGGCGGCCTCGGCGACCCGTTCTGGCTCGGAGGCATCGAGGGTGAGCGCCGTGACGGCCGAAGACCCGGCGGCGAAGCGGCGGGACGCGGGCAAGACCTCATGTCCCCGGCGCCGAGCTTCCGCGGCGATGCGGGACCCGGCAGCTCCGGTGGCTCCGGTGGCTCCGATGATCAGGATCTTCATGCAATATGCTCCTTCGTCGTGCTGGTCGCCGTCACTGCATCGACAACGGGGGCGTGAGGGGCGTGGACCGGGGTGAA
>JAKDNE010000183.1 GCA_030451965.1 Brachybacterium sp.
GACCGCCAAGTCCTGGCAGACCGAGGCGCCGCTGCGCATGCTGATGAACAACCTCGATCCCGAGGTCGCCGAGCGCCCGGACGACCTCGTCGTCTACGGCGGCACCGGGCGCGCCGCCCGCTCCTGGGAGGCCTTCGACGCGATCGTCGAGACCCTGAAGGACCTCGAGGACGACGAGACGCTGCTGGTCCAGTCCGGCAAGCCGGTCGGCGTGCTGCGCACCCACGAGTGGGCCCCCCGCGTGCTGCTGGCCAACTCCAACCTCGTCGGCGACTGGGCGAACTGGCCCGAGTTCCGTCGGCTCGAGGCCGAGGGCCTGATGATGTACGGCCAGATGACCGCCGGGTCCTGGATCTACATCGCCACCCAGGGCATCCTCCAGGGCACGTATGAGACCTTCGCGGCCGTCGCCGCCAAGCGCTTCGGCGGCACCCTCGCCGGCACCATCACCCTGACCGGTGGCTGCGGCGGCATGGGCGGCGCGCAGCCGCTGGCCGTCACCCTCAATGACGGCGTCTGCCTGATCGTGGAGGTGGACCGCGCCCGCCTCGAGCGCCGCGTCGCCAAGCGCTACTGCCACGAGATCGCCGACGACCTCGACGATGCGATCGCCCGCGCGAACGCCGCCAAGGCCGAGCAGAAGGGACTCTCGATCGGCATCGTCGGCAACGCCGCAGAGGTCTTCCCGGCCCTGCTCGAGCGCCACAGGGCCGGTGACCTGCAGATCGATGTGGTCACCGACCAGACCAGCGCCCACGACCCGCTGAGCTACCTGCCGACCGAGATCTCCGTCGAGGAGTGGCAGCGCGAGGCCGAGGCCGACGCCGAGGGCTTCACCAAGAAGTCCCGTGAGGCGATGGCCCGTCAGGTCCAGGCCATGGTCGAGTTCCAGGACGCCGGCGCCGAGGTGTTCGACTACGGCAACTCGATCCGCGACGAGGCCCGCCAGGCCGGCTACCACCGCGCCTTCGAGTTCCCGGGCTTCGTGCCCGCCTACATCCGCCCCCTGTTCTGCGAGGGCCTCGGCCCGTTCCGCTGGGTGGCTCTCTCCGGCGACCCCGAGGACATCAAGGTCACCGACGCGGCGCTGAAGGAGCTCTTCCCCGAGAACGAGCACCTGCACCGCTGGCTCGATGCGGCGAACGAGTTCGTCGAGTTCGAGGGCCTGCCCGCCCGTATCTGCTGGCTCGGCTACGGCGAGCGCCACAAGGCGGGGATGCTGTTCAACGACCTGGTCCGCGACGGCAAGGTCAAGGCCCCGATCGTCATCGGTCGCGACCACCTCGACTCCGGCTCCGTCGCCTCGCCGTACCGGGAGACCGAGTCGATGCTCGACGGCTCCGATGCGATCGCCGACTGGCCGCTGCTGAACGCCCTGACCTCCACCTCCTCCGGTGCCAGCTGGGTCTCGATCCACCACGGCGGCGGCGTCGGCATCGGCCGCTCGATCCACGCCGGCCAGGTGGGCCTGGCCGACGGCACCGACCTCGCCCGGCAGAAGCTCGAACGCCTGCTGACCAACGACCCCGCCATGGGCGTCATCCGCCACGTCGACGCCGGCTACTCCCGCGCCGACGAGGTCGCCCACGAGCGCGGCGTGCGCGTCCCGATGACCCCGGTGCGCCGGGACTGATCCCCGGGGGACCGCCGGTTCACTCCACGACGACGGTGATCTCCACCGGGGCGACGGGGGCATCGAGGGTGCCCTTGCTCTGATCACAGTCCTCGGCGATCTCGGTGCGGGTGCAGTACAGCACCCGCACCGTGCTGGTCCCGGGCTGCTGGCCGGTCAGCTCCACGGCGTAGGGCATCGACGCCCCGGGGGCGTCCTGACCGTCCTCGGTGCCGAACACCTCCTCGTCCATGACGACGCCGGCCTCGGCGACGGCCTCCTCGGTCTCGGAGACCACGCCCCAGTCGTCCCCGACCCCCTGGCTGCCCTCGCCGAGGGAGACCTGTGCGGTCTCGCCCACGGCGAGTCGCACCTCCGTCGTCCCCTGCGGGAGCAGCTCGCCGTCCTCGCCGGGTCCATCCTCGCCACCGAGCGCTCCGCAGCCCGCGAGCAGCAGGATCCCCGCTGCGGCGGCCAGCGCTCTCGCCGTGCGTCGGGGGCCCGGGGCAGTCATGGACGGCGCATCGGCACCGTCAGTGGTCGTGAATGTCATCGCGGCTCCTGAGCTCCATCGGTGGCGGACCAGCAGCCTCAGTGTTCCAGAGCGCTCCCCGGCAGGCGCGCCCCTGGAGGGGGAGCACTCCCCATCGACTCGGCGGCCGCTTCGCGACAGAATCGTTCACGGACCACGACGACGACGTGAGGGGCGAGCCATGACGACCGAGGAGCAGGTGGCGATAGCGCTGGGGGCGGTGACGCCGTGGCGCGATCTGCAGCTGGCGATCAAGGGGTTCTCGGGCGAGACGGGGGCGTCCTACGCCAAAGTGATCGTCAGGGCAGGCGACGACTCGCAGCTGGTGCGGATCGAGCTCGGCGAGACCGCCGAGGTGCGGGACGGCCTGAGCATCCGCCTGGACGAGGTGCCGCCGCCGTCGCGGCCGGAGGACGGTCCCGCTCCGACGGGCCGGGGACGAGTGCTGGTCACCGTCCGGGCCGCAGACGAGGACGGCGCGGGATGATCGAGCTCGGAGCCGACACCGATATGGTCCGTGCCCACGCGCAGGCGATGCGCACCGGGGCGAAGACGCTGCGCGAGAGGATCTCCACGCTCGGCTCCACGGTCCGTTCCGTCACCTGGACCGGGCCCGACGCCGAGGAGTTCCGCACCACGGCGGAGTCGCAGTTCACCGAGGCGGGGGCGCTGCTGGAGA
Organism: Brachybacterium sp.; assembly: GCA_030451965.1. Classification (GTDB taxonomy): domain Bacteria; phylum Actinomycetota; class Actinomycetes; order Actinomycetales; family Dermabacteraceae; genus Brachybacterium. The sequence goes on from JAKDNE010000183.1 coordinate 2,824, forward strand.
GCATCGATCGCCGCAGCGACGAGCTCCTCGAGCACGCGGACGAGCAGGACCTGGTCTCGTCGGTCGATGGAGCCGGAGGTGAGGGTGACGGCACCGCTGGTCCGGGCGGCGACGAGGCGGGGACGGTGAAGGACCCGGGCGACGCCGAGGGCACGGACCCGGCGGACGAGGACATCCCCGAGGACGACGAGGCGCTCGATCCCGAGGACTCCGGACAGGGCAGCATCGGCGACTGCTATCTGCTGTCCTCGCTGCAGTCTCTCGCCCAGCGCGATCCCGACTTCCTGCGCGAGCACGTGAAGGAGGTCGAACCGGGCGTCTACGAGGTCACGATGTACGATGAGCACGGCGACCGGGTCGTCTATCAGGTCGAGTCCGTCCAGGAGGGCGGGGTGCGCGGGGCCGACGGCGATCAGTCCGTCTACAGCCTCTACGAGCGCGCCTACACGATGCATCTCGACGCCCGGGGCGAGGACATCAACGGCGGGTACCCCGAGGATGCGATGGAGACGCTCACCGGCCGCAGCGCCGATGCCTACGACTCCCTCAGCATCGACGAGCTCGCTGAGCAGATCGACCGCGGCCATCTGGTCAACGCCGACACCGGTGGGATGGATGATCCCAGCCATGACAGCATCGTCGGCAACCACGCCTACACGGTCTCCTCCGTGGACACCGAGGCGGGCACCGTCACGGTGACCAACCCCTGGACCGCCGGAGACCCGAACGCCCCGAAGAACGTGACGATGAGCCACGAGGAGTACCGGGAGACCTTCGGTCGCACGACCGTCGGCCGCACCGTGGAGAAGGGCGTGTTCGAGGGCATCGGGATCGGCGACGGGATCGGGTGGTTCTGAGAGGTCGCATCGACCCGCGCAGCACTGTCCGGCATCCCGGACAGAGGACCGCCAAGGCCTCTGGGCGAGGGTGATCTCAGCCCGTAGCCTCGGGTCATGACGAGCACCCTGATCTCCGGCATCAGCGAGCTGTGGACCCTCGATCCCGCGCTGGACGACCCCGCCCGCCCTGGTGGTGCGGCCGATGAGCAGGTGCGGCGCGACGCCGCCCTGGTCATCGAGGACGGACGGATCGCCTGGACCGGTCCCGCCGCCGAGGCCCCCGCGGCCGACGAGACCGTCGACGTCGGCGGTCGGGCCGTACTGCCCGGCTGGGTCGACTCCCACTCCCACCTGGTCTTCGACGGGGACCGCGCCGCCGAGTTCGAGGCCCGGATGGCCGGCCGGTCCTACTCGGCCGGCGGCATCGGCGTCACCACCGACGCCACCCGCTCCGCCTCCGACGAGCACCTGTGCGAGCTGGTCCTCGGCCGGATCGCGGAGGCGGTCGCCGGCGGTACCACCACGCTGGAGACGAAGACCGGGTACGGGCTCACCGTCGAGCACGAGCTGCAGGCCGCGCAGCTGCTGTCGGCGCTCATCGCGGACGGCGAGCTCGACGAGGCGACCTTCCTCGGCGCCCACCTGGTGCCGCGCGAGTACGACGGCCAGGACGGCCGACCGGGCGCCGATGACTACGTCGACCTGGTCAGCGGTGAGATGCTCGCCGCCGTCGCTCCGCACGTGCGCTGGATCGACGTCTTCTGCGAGGGGGGCGCCTTCGATCCCGAGCAGTCGGAGCGGGTGCTGCGCGCCGGTGCCGCCGCGGGACTCGGCCTGCGGGTGCACGGCAATCAGCTGGGCCGCTCCGGCGGTGTCGCGCTGGCCGCCGAGCTCGGGGCCGCGAGCGTCGACCACGTGAACCACCTCGACGCCTCCGACGTCGAGGCGCTCGCCGCGACCGCCTCCCGCGACACCGCGCCCGGGGACCGGCCGGGACGGCTGGCCGTCGATGCCGGGCCGACGGTCGCCACCGTGCTGCCCGCCTGCGACCTCTCCACCCGTGCCCCGCTGGCCCCGGCCCGGGACCTGCTGGATGCCGGCGCCGCGGTGGCGATCGCCTCCAACTGCAACCCCGGCACCAGCTTCACCAGCGCGATGAGCTTCTGCGTCACCACCGCGGTGCTGCAGATGCACCTCTCGCTGGCCGAGGCGATCCGCGCCGCCACCCGCGGCGGTGCGCTCGCCCTGCGCCGCACGGACGTCGGCCACCTCGGGATCGGTGCCCGCGCCGACCTGCACGTGCTCGACGCCCCCGCCGCGATCCACCTCGCCTACCGCCCCGGCATGCCGCTCACGCACCGGGTGTGGCGCCGCGGCGTCGAACAGCCCCCGACCGTGAGCGACTGACGCCTTCCTCCCACCACCACCTCGTCCCGCCCCCGCAGTCCTGTCCAGAGGAGACCGTCGATGACGACGTCCGACGCTGCCCATGACCCCGGATTCGACGGCGCCGCCGCCCGCCGCAACACCACCGGCATCGAGATCCGCCCGATGCCCGGGAACCGCTGGCGGTTCTTCGTCTACAGCGCGATCGGCCTGGCGATGTTCTTCGTCTCCGTCGAGATCGGCGGGGAATCCACGATCCTGGTGGACCATGCGCTGACCTTCGTGATGTGGGTGCTGGGACCGGCCGTGCCCTGGGTGGTGGTCGCCCTGGTGCTGCTGGGGGCCGTGCGCCCCTTCGTGACCGGCAGCTGGCGGCAGTCCGCGCTGCGCACCGTCTTCGCGCTGCTGAACATCGTGGGCCTGGTGGTCGCGGTCTGCGCGGCGGCCGGCTACTACCCGGGACCGCTCGCGAACCCCGACATCGGCCCCTTCCTGTGGGAGAAGCTGGGGATCCCGGTGGGGATGCTGGTCCCCGTCGGCGCCGTGTTCCTGGCGCTGCTGATCAACTATGGGCTGATGGAGTTCATCGGCGTGCTGGTCCAGCCGATCATGCGCCCGGTGTGGAAGGTGCCGGGCCGCGCCGCGGTCGACGCCGTCGCCTCCTTCGTCGGCTCCTACTCGCTGGCGCTGCTGATCACCGACCGCGTCTACCGCGAGGGCCGGTACACCGGCAAGGAGGCCGCGATCATCGCGACCGGCTTCTCCACCGTCTCGGCGACCTTCATGGTGATCGTGGCCAGCACCCTGGACCTGATGCACCACTGGACGCTGTACTTCTTCCTCACCCTGGCGGTCACCTTCGCGGTCACCGCGATCACGGTGCGGATCCCGCCGCTGAGCCGGGTGCCGGACGTGCCCTTCGAGGGCGTCGAGCATTCGCCGGAGCCGGGCCCCCGCGGGAACCGTCTCCGGCAGGCCTGGGACGAGGCGATGCGGGCGCTGGCGGGCGCCCCCGGTATCGGGCGCGGCACCTGGGCCACCTTCAAGGACGGTGTGCTGATGGCCGCGGCGATCGTCCCCTCGATCCTCTCCGTCGGCCTGATCGGCCTGCTGCTGGCCACCTATACGCCGGTCTTCGACGTGATCGGCTGGCTGTTCGTGCCGGTCGCGTATCTCGTGCAGCTGCCGGATCCGGCCCTGGCCGGCAAGGCGGTCGCGGTGGGTATCGCGGAGATGTTCCTGCCCGCCACCGTGGTCGCCGGGCACGAGTCCGAGGTGCTGCGCTTCACCGTGGGTGTCACCGCCGTCTCCCAGATCGTGTTCTTCTCCGCGCTGGTGCCCTCGATCCTGGCCACCCGCATCCCGGTCTCCGTGGTGCACATGGTGGTGGTGTGGTTCATCCGGGTGGTGCTGACCATCCTGATCGCCGCTCCGCTGGCGCACCTGCTGCTGTAGCCGCCGACCACCGGCACTGCCCCTCCCCGTCGACCCCGAACCCCAGAAAGGTCCCTCATGATCAGTCCCGTCACC
>JAKDNE010000184.1 GCA_030451965.1 Brachybacterium sp.
CGCCGGGGCGATCGGTGCCCGCGTGATCGGGCACCGCACCCTGCTGATCGGCCTCACCTCGCTGGTGCTGGTGCTGCTCGGCGCCCTGCACGCGCTGGGTCTCGGCTTCGATCTCAGCCGGGTCCTCCCGGGCTTCGACCGTCTCCAGCAGCGCTCGACCCGGGGCTCCGGACTCGCCCGCACCTTCGTGCTCGGCGCTGTCGGCGGGATCGCCGGATTCTGCGCGGGGCCGATCCTCGGCGCCGTGCTCACCCTGGCCATGGGACAGGGGAGCATGCTCCTGGCCGGGATCCTGCTCGCCGTCTACGGCGCTGGGATGGTGGTGCCGCTGACCATCCTGGCAGCGGTCTGGAATCGCCTGGGGGCCCGGGGCAGGAACCTGCTGCGCGGCCGCGAGTTCACGCTGCTGGGACGGCGCCTGCACACCACGACCTTCATCACCGGACTGGTGATCATCGCCCTCGGCATCGTGTTCTGGACGACCAACGGACTGGTCACCATGCCCTCCCTCGTCCCCACCAGCACCCTCGCCCGCTGGCAGGCGGGCAGCGCCGGGCTCAACGACCCCGTCGTGCAGATCGCCGTGATCCTCGGGCTGGGTGTCCTGGCCCTGGTGCTGTGGGGGCTGTGGGATCGTCGTCGGCGGCGGGAGCAGGACGCCCCGACCACCATCACCCTGACTCCGGGGAGGCGACCATGAGGCGCCGCGGCTTCCTGGCCGCGCTTCCGCTGGGTCTGCTCGGCCTCGGTGCCTGCGGCCCGGAGGGCGGCAGCGAGCCCGCCGGCCCGGCACCGGCGGCCCCGGTCGAGCACCCCGAGCCGGTGCAGGTCGGCGAGCTCGCCGAGGTCGTGGAGTACACCGAGGTGCGACTGCCGCTGGAGATGACCCCGATGGTCGTCGTCGATCCCGGCTGGACCGCCGCCCCTCTCGAACTGGACGGCATCTTCCTCGGCTATCGCGAGGAGGAGGATCATCTGCGGTTCCTCGCCGTCGACCAGGACGGCACCGTGCTGTGGCGGGCGGATCGGCCCCTCGGCTGCACCGGGTACGTGCTGACCCGAGGAGCGCAGAAGGCACCGATCGCAGTGCTCGCCGATCTCGCCGCCCCCGACCAGGACGGGACCACCGCGACGACCCTGACGGCCTACGACCTGCGGACCGCCGAGCTTCTCTGGGGCCCGGCCCGGGCGCCCGGCCCGCAGGCCGCCGTCGGCCTGGTCTACTCGGCACCGACCGATCAGGCGATGGGCGAGGGAGGTCCGCGCACCGCGCTGTCCGGCGTCACCGGGGAGATGCGCCGCGGCGAGGCGGATCTCGCCGACGGCCGCATCCTCGGCGAGCATCTGGGCTCCCTGGTGCGCACCGAGGGCTCCGAGCTGCTGGTCAGCGATGCCGAGGGCGAGGAGCTCTGGCGCAGCCCGCTGCCCGCCGGGGTGGAGGCGGACCGGGCGCGTCTGCTCGGCACCATCGATCCGACCACCTCCTTCGCCGTGATCGGCGACCAGGACTCGCCCGGCGCAGTGATCGACCTCGCCGATGGCCGGGTCGTCGCCGAGGAGGCGAACGCCGTCGCACGGGATCATGTCCTCGAGATCACCGTGGTCGTCTCGGGCACCACCGTGCGCGGACTCGAGGACGACGGCACCGAGAAGTGGACACATGAGGACCCCGAGCCGCTCGAGCTGCTCTGCGCCGGGGAGCGCCTGGCCTATGCCGTCCGCCCCGAGGAGGGCACGCTCGTGGTGCTGGATACGAACCATGGGCTGATGGTCCAGCCCTACGACGTCGACCAGACGGGGCCGCTCGCCGTCCCCCAGGTGTTCTCCGCGGACACCGCTGCCGCCGTGCGCGTCGAGGAACAGTACCTCCTGGTCACCACCGAGTTCGACGAGGACTTCGGCCTGCGGGAGTGACCGGTCGCGCGCGCCGGCCCCGCGGTGTTCACAGCGGCAGCGGGCAGCCGTTCATCAGCAGCACGGCATAGGGGACGACGACGACCGCCGCGAGGCCGAGGAGCGCCACCAGCAGGGTGGACAGCGTCACGACCGGCACCAGCGCCGAGCGTGCGGCGGCGGGGGAGACCAGGTGCCCGATCCGGTCGGGCCCGATGCCGGCCGGCCCCATCGCGTGCAGCAGGGCGCCGGGCGCGGCCGCCGGAGCGGCTGACGGGCCGGGAGCCCCGGCTTCGCCGAGGGTGAGCAATGCGCTGGCCAGGGCCGGCGTGCCGCTGCGGTGTCGGGAGGCGTCGTCCGCGGCGATCTCCAGCAGGTGCGGCACCGCGATCGCGACCGCGTCGAACAGCGGGATCACGCGCAGCGGGCCGACCATCGCGTCCAGCACCGCGAGCAGTGTGTGATGGTGCTGGGAGAGGTGGGCCGCCTCGTGCTCGAGGACGGCGGAGAGCTCGTCCGCCCCCAGGGAGTCCAGCAGGCCGCGGGAGACGACGATGCCTCCTCGGCGGCGGGGCAGCGCGAACGCCAGCGGCGTCGGATCCGGGACCAGCAGCACGGGATGTCCGGCGAGGACGGTGCGCGCCGCCCTGGCCCGCACCTCGGTGAGGACGGCCCGGGTGGAACGGGCCCGCCGGAGGAGTCCCCGGACGGCAGCCGCACTCATCAGGGCAGTGCCCGCCAGCGGCAGCAGGACGAGCGCGGCCATCGGCACCGGGAGCTGGACCGGAGCGGCGGCGAAGGGGCTCGCCGCGGCGAGGCAGCGCTGGCAGACGTCCGCGGCGGAGCCCGCGAGCAGCCGGGGACCGCTGGGCAGCCCGGCCAGGGCCACGCTGAGGACCACCGCCGCCGTCGACCACACGGCCAGGGCCCCGAGCAGCAGCCCGGAGGCCAGGCGCGGGGCCCGCATCAGCAGCGGGGAGCTCCAGCGGACCAGTCGGGGACCGGCCAGCGCGACGAGGACGATCGCGAGGGCGAACAGCACGAACAGCGTGAGCGTCACGCCGGCCCCGGTCCTGGGTCCGGGGTGCCGGTGGCATCTCGGCTGTCGAGGTATTCGCGCAGCAGCATGGTCTCGCGCTCGTCCATGCCCTTCACGAAGCGCAGGATCGAGGCGCTGCGGTCATTGCTGCTCGACAGCGCCTGCTCCATCAGCCGGGCGGCGTGCTCCGAGCGCGGGTGGCGCGGTCGATACCTCACCGAGCGACCCACCCGGCGACCGGTGGCCAGGTCCTTGCGCCCGAGATTCGAGAGCACCGTGGCGATCGTGGTGTAGGCGTGGTGGTCGCCCAGGCCGGAGATCAGCTCGCGGATCGTCAGCTCGTCGTGCTCCCACAGCTGCTCCATCACCTGCTGCTCCAGGGTCCCCAGGCGCACGTTCCGGAAGGGATGGGAGGTCTCCGCATCGCTCATAGGGCCGCTGCCGATCGGCTCGGCTCCGGGGCGGGGAGCGGACAGGCGACCTGGCCCCGCAGGCGCGAGAGGACCGCGATCACCGACAGCACGAGGGCGAGCACGGCCAGGAAGGGCTGTGCCGGCGCGAACCAGGTCAGCGCCCCGCTGTACCCGAGCGCGAGCAGTGCGAGCTTGTTGCACACGGGGCATCCCACGGCGAACCAGGCCAGCATGCCGGCTGCGGTCCCGGTGCGGGCGTCGCGACGCTCGCCGAGGTCGGCAGCGCCCCCGGTGCGTGCCGCGCGGTCCCCCGCCGGCGCCACATAGGTGGCGATCAGCAGCCCCATCAGGGCGGAGGTGAGGAGCCAGACGGGATAGTTCCACGGCACGGTGGGGATGTCGCGGGAGAAGAACGAGTTGGGGATCAGCACGGTCGCCAGCCCCATGACGACGGCGATCCCGGTCGCGGCGACGACGGCGACGATCACCTGCCGGGCGCCCCATCCCCGCAGCGCCGAGGCGGACAGGCGGAGAGTCTCCCCGAGGAGGCGGGGCCAGTGCGAGATCTGTGGCATGGCCTCCACTATGCCTCATTCATTACTATCGTGGATAGTCGTCATGCGAGGTGGGGCAGTCGCGACGACCGGACCGCTCAGAGCCGGGACTCGAGTCGTCCTGCGACCACCGTCGCCAGCACCCAGGTCTCCCGCAGCCGCTCCGCCGCCTCCCGGGCCGCGGCGTCCACCAGCAGTCCGTCGGCCCCCAGCGGCACGTCCGCGAAGGGGTCCTCCTCCAGCAGCACCACATCGCCCACCCCGCCCACCTGCAGGGAGGTGATGCCGTCGGTCGAGGCGACGAGGGCCTCCCGCGGCTGCAGCTGCTGCTCGGGATGCCAGCCCGCACGCTCGTCGGCGCTGCGGTGCACGGCGGCGGACATCGCCAGCCACGGGTCCAGCGGCGCGACCGGGGCATCGGAGCCCAGCGCGAGCGGGACGCCGGCGCGCAGCAGGTCCCGCAGCCGGAAGGCCTGGGTGCCGTGGCCCGGCCAGAGGGACTCGGTGGCGTCACGATCGTCCAGCAGGTGCGCGGGCTGCACGGAGGCGGTGACGCCGAGAGCCGCCATCGCGTCGATGTCATCATCGGTGAGCATCTGCGCGTGCTCGATGCTCGCCGTGATCCCGACGTCCTGGATCGCTTCGAGCGCGACCTGCGCGGCGGCATCGCCGATCGCATGCACCGCCGCGTCCAGACCCTGGGCCTTCGCCCGTGCGAGCGCCTCGCGCAGCGCCTGCGGTCCCACGCTGAGCACCCCGCGCCCGGCATAGCCGTGGCCATCGGTGTACGCATCGCGGGTGTACGCCGAATGGGAGCCGAGCGCCCCGTCGACGATCACCTTCAGCGGGCCCATCGTCACCAGGCCCCGCGGATCCAATGCCGTCCCCGTCGGCCCGGGGGCCGCCGCCAGCTCCTGGGGATAGACGGCGGTGCGGATCCGCATCCGCGGCGCGCGCTGCGGCCAGGTCTCCCAGGGACGCCCCCACTCCATGTCCACCAGCCCCACCACCCCGCGCTGCAGGGCCTGACGCTGCATCATCGCCGCCCCGGTCGCGACGGCGTCGGCGACCCCGGGCAGCACCGGCAGGAGGGGAGCCACCGCGAACCACTCCTCCTCGGCCACGATCCCGTCCCGCGGAGGCAGCGCCAGCAGGCGCAGCGCCGCCGAGTTCAGCCAGGCATGGTGGGCATCCCCACCGATCAGCACCGTCGGCACCGAGCCGGTCGCCTCGTCGAGCGCCGGCACCGTCGGCTGCACGGCGAAATCCACCAGGCGATGTCCGAAGCCGACCAGCGCCTGATCCATCATGCCCGCATCGCGGCGCGCGGCGAGCTCGGCCCGCACCAGCTCGAGGATCACCCCCACGCTGCCGGCACCGCCGGTGTCCAGACGGGCATGGGCCTGGGCGAGCTGTCCGGTATGCACATGCCGGTCCCACAGCCCGGGGATCGCGAGGGCTCCCTCGCCCTCGAGGACCTCCTCGCCGGGCGCGGGGGAGCGGTCCGGGGCGATCTCGGTGATCACGCCGTCATGGATCCGCAGGTCCACCGGTACATCAGGAGCCTCGCCCGTGGCGGCGTCGAACGGCCGCACCTGTCTGATCAGCACTGATCCAGAGTAGCCCCCGCCGGGCAGGGCATGACGACTGTCATGGGCAGCGCGTGATCGCAGGGACTGGGGCGCGGCGCCCGCGGCCGGGAGGCTGGAGCCATGACCACGACGACCGTGCCCGTCCCCGCCACCTCGACCGCCACCGCCGCGATCAGCCTCCGCAGCGTCACCAGGACCTATGGCCCGGTCCGCGCCCTGGACGGGCTCGAGCTCGAGATCCGCCCCGGGGAGATCGTCGCGCTGCTGGGCCCCAACGGTGCCGGCAAATCCACGGCGATGGAGATCATGGTGGGTCTCGCCACGCCCGACGCCGGGCAGGTGCGCATCCTCGGCACCGACCCCGCCGTCGCCACCCGCACCGGACTGATCGGCACCATGCTCCAGGCCGGCGCCCTGCTGCCCGACCAGACCGTCCGCTCGATGCTGCGGATGCTCCACTCCCTGCAGGCCCACCCCATGGAGCTGGACGAGGTCGTCGCCCAGGCCGATGTCGATGACCTGATGAAGCGGAAGATGGGCGCGCTCTCCGGCGGGCAGGCGCAGCGGGTCCGCTTCGCCATCGCGCTGCTGGGCGACCCGCAGGTGCTGCTGCTGGACGAGCCGACCGTCGGCATGGACATCGGTGCCCGGCGCGCCTTCTGGAGCCAGATGCGCGCAGTCGCCGCGACCGGCCGCACCATCGTCTTCGCCACCCATCAGCTCGAGGAGGCCGAGCGCGAGGCCGCTCGCGTCGTGGTCATGGACCGCGGCCGCGTGGTCGCCGACGGCACCGGCACCGAGATCAGCGCCGCCGTCGCCGGGCGCGTGATCACTCTGGGCGGCGCAGCGCCCGCACAGGTAGCGGCCCTTCCCGGGGTCGAGAGCGCAGAGGCCGACGAGACCGACCCGCGCCGGGTGCGCGCCCTCTGCTCGGACTCCGATGCGGCGCTCGCCGCACTGTTCACCGGGCCCCTCGCGACCAGTGTTCATGAGGTCCTGGTCTCCGCGCCCGGACTCGAGGAGGCGTTCCTGCGCATCACCGGGCACTCCGACGAGGCGGTGCA
>JAKDNE010000185.1 GCA_030451965.1 Brachybacterium sp.
CTCAGATGTCGTAGTACAGCTCGAACTCGTGCGGGTGCGGGCGGAAGCGGAACGGATCGATCTCCGTGGTGCGCTTGAGCTCGATCCAGGTCGAGATCATGTCCTCGGGGAACACATCGCCCTCGGTGAGGAAGTCGTGATCCGCTTCGAGGGCGTCCAGAGCGGCGCCGAGGGACTCGGGCAGCTGCTTGATCGCCTTGTGCTCCTCCGGCGGGAGCTCGTACAGGTCCTTGTCGATCGGCTCGGGCGGCTCGATGCGGTTGCGAATGCCATCGATGCCGGCCATCAGCTGCGCGGCGAAGGCCAGGTACGGGTTCGCAGAGGGGTCCGGCGCACGGAACTCGACACGCTTGGCCTTGGCGGAGGAGCCGGTGACCGGGATGCGGATCGCGGCCGAGCGGTTGCGGGCCGAGTAGACCATGTTCACCGGGGCCTCGAAGCCCGGCACCAGGCGCTTGAAGGAGTTCACCGTGGGGTTGGTGAAGGCCGTCAGCGAGGGGGAGTGCTCGATGATGCCGCCGATGTACCAGCGGGCGATGTCGGACAGGCCGCCGTAGCCGCGCTCGTCGAAGAACAGCGGCTCGCCGTCCTTCCACAGCGACTGGTGGGTGTGCATGCCGGAGCCGTTGTCGCCGAACAGGGGCTTGGGCATGAAGGTCGCGGTCTTGCCCGCATCCCACACGGTGTTCTTCACGACGTACTTGAACTTCATGACGTCGTCGGCCGCCTGCAGCAGCGTGTTGAAGCGGTAGTTGATCTCCTGCTGGCCCGCGGTGCCGACCTCGTGGTGGGCGCGCTCGACCTGCAGCCCGGTCTCCTCCAGCACCGCGCAGATCTCGTCGCGCAGATCCGCCATCTGGTCGTTCGGCGGGACCGGGAAGTACCCGCCCTTCAGGCGCGTCTTGTAGCCCTGGTTGCCGCCGAACTCGGACTCGTCACGGTCGGTGTTCCATACCGCCTCATCGGAGTCGATGCTGTAGAAACCGGAGTTCACCCCGGTCTTGAAACGGACGTCGTCGAAGATGTAGAACTCGGCCTCGGCGGCGAAGAGCGCGGTGTCCGCGATCCCGGTGGACTTCAGGTACTCCTCCGCCTTGGACGCGACGGTACGAGGGTCACGGGAGTAGGGCTCGTCCGTGAACGGGTCCACGATCGAGAAGTTGATGATGAGCGTCTTGCGCTCGCGGAACGGATCCAGGTAGGACGTCTCCAGGTCCGGGATCAGCTTCATGTCGGACTCGTGGATCGCCTGGAACCCGCGGATCGAGGAACCGTCGAAGAGCTGGCCGGTGGCGATCGCCTCTTCATCGAAGGTGCTCGCGGGGATGTTGAAGTGCTGCATCACGCCGGGAAGATCGCAGAAACGGATGTCGATGAACTCGACGTCCTCTTCCTCGATGTACTTCACGACCTCGCTGGGACTGTTGAACACGTCTCCTCCATCCGCGCCGTATGGCGCGTGTTGTGCTGTCTGACCCCGAGGGGCATCACCTGGCGAGCTCCGGCGACCCGCACCGGGCCCGAACTCGGGTGCACCCCAGTTTAGGCGCTGTGGCGTGCGGCACTCCCACAGGCGCACCGAACGTCCAGGCGCGGGAACTATGGTGCGGGGCGTGATCGAACGCAAGGACCTCGGCTCCTGGATGGACGGCGCCCCCGCTGAGGAGGGCTACGTCAAGGGCTCCTCCCTCGGCCTGCCCCCGCAGGGCAGTGGTGCCGTCGCGCCCTTCTGGAGGCGGCCGCTGTCCCTGGTGGTCGACTGGGGGCTGTGCATGCTCGTCTCCGCCCTGGTGTTCTCCGGTGACGCTCTGGCGAACCTGGTCCTGTTCATCGTGGTGAACGTGCTGTTCCTGAGCCTTTTCGGGGCAACCCCGGGGCAGTTCGCGCTGAGGCTGCGGGTGATGCCGGTCTCTGGCCGCTCCCCGATGGTCCTGCGCGCGCTGGTGCGTACGACGCTGATGCTCCTGCTGCTGCCCGCCGTGGTCTGGAACCGGGATTCCCAGCCGTTGCACGATGTGGTCGCCGGCACCGCGGTCATCACCGTCTGAGACCTGCCGGTCGCTCTCGGGGCGACCACCTCACGGCGCCCGACTGCCGGTGGGACGCCGCACCGCACCGAGCATCCCTTCTCGCCGATCCTGACCTGACCTGCATCGACACGCAATGTCACGAAACGGTAACAAAATGTGCGAGACGATGACGTCGCACTGGGTCTCGGAGCGAGCACGCCCGAGCCGGGGACAGGGCTGCCGTGCCCGGCCCGCGGCAGGGAAGACGACACAGCCCCTTCCCGCGGCGGCGGGAGGGGGCTGTGTGCAGGGTGCGGGCCGGTTCAGCGGCCGCGCATCGCCTTGCGGTTCGGGCGGGCGCGCGCCGGGTCGACGCCCTTGGGAATCGACTGGCGCAGTGAGCGCCGCAGCGCGTTCAGGCGCTTGGTCACCTGGGCGGCCTCATCCTTGGTCAGCTGCTTCTTCATGCGCTGCATGTGGGTGGGCAGCTTGTGCAGCGGCACCTCGCCGTCGCCGTCGCCGACGACGATCTGGTGGACCGGGACGTTGTCGTGCTGGAGCACTCGGCGGATGCTGCGGCGCTCCTTCTCCAGCATTTTCATGGAGACCGCGGAGGAGTCCTCCGCCACCACTGCGATGCCCGGCCGGCCCGAGGCGCGGAAGAGCATCTTCTGGCTGCGCGAATCGATCTGGACCGGCTCCTCGTCCACGTTCCAGCCACGGCGGATGGACTGCATCGCCGCCAGCGCAGCACCGGGCTGGCCCTTGATGCGGCCGAAGGCCGCGCGTTCGGCCTTGCGGGCCAGGATCATCATGGCGACCAGGATGCCGATCGCCAGTCCCATGAAGATGCCGTACCAGGGGTTGTCCAGCACCAGCCAGCTCACCAGGACACTCAGGACGATCGCGATGAGGATCGCGCCGATCATCCACGGCAGAGTGGTGCGGTCGACCTCCTGGGTGTACTTGAACACCTCGATGATCTGCTTGATGCGGCCCGGCTTCTTGGTGCCGTCGGCGTTCTTCTTCTTCTTCTTCTTCGAGCCCTTCTCGGGCTTGGTCTCGGAGGTGCGAGCCATGGGCGGTGGGTCCTCTCGGGGCCGGGCGGGCGTCAGCTCGCGGCGGCCTGCTGGGTGCGAGCGACGACGCTCGCAGCTTCCTGACGGGCGGGCTGGTTCGAATCGAGGTGGAGGAGGTTGTCCGGGATCTCCCGGTCGAGCTTGCGCATCGCCTGGGCCCAGAGCTTGCCGGCGCGGTAGGAGGAGCGCACCATAGGCCCGGCCATCACCGCGAGGAATCCCATCTCCTCGGCGGCCACGGACAATGCCACGAACTGCTGCGGCTTCACCCAGCGGTCGATCGGGTGATGCAGCTTGGACGGGCGCATGTACTGGGTGATCGTGATGATGTCGCAGCCGGCGTCGCGCAGACGCTGCAGCGACTCCAGGATCTCGTCGTCGGTCTCACCCATGCCGAGGATGAGGTTGGACTTGGTGATCATCCCGGCGGCCTTGCCCATCGAGATGACGTCGAGCGAGCGCTCGTAGCGGAAAGCGGGACGGATCTGCTTGAAGATCCGCGGCACCGTCTCCAGGTTGTGGGCGAACACCTGGGGCTTCGCGTCGAAGACCTGCTCGAGGTGCTGGCCGCTGCCCTTGATGTCGTCGATCAGGAGCTCGACCCCGGTGCCGGGGTTCATCGCGTGGATCTGCTCGCAGGTGCGGGCGAAGAGCCCGGCCGCACCGTCCTCGAGGTCATCGCGGGCCACACCCGTGATGGTCGAATAGCGAAGGCCCATCTCCTTGACGGACTGCGCGACCTTGAACGGCTCCATCGGGTCGACAGCCATCGGCTTGCCGGTGGCGATGTTGCAGAAGTCACACCGTCGGGTGCAGGTGTCGCCCCCGATGAGGAAGGTCGCCTCGCGATCCTCCCAGCACTCGAAGATGTTGGGGCAGCCGGCCTCTTCGCACACCGTGTGCAGACCCTGCCCGTGCACCCGCTTCTTCATCGCGGTGTATTCCGGGCCCATCACGGCGCGGGTCTTGATCCATTCGGGTTTGCGCTCGATCGGGACTTCCGCATTGCGTGCCTCGATGCGCAGCAAGCGTCGGCCTTCGGGGGCGGTTGTCACCCTGATGCCTCCTCATCTCGACGTTCCATGGAGTCTATCGACCTGCCGTGCTCGCCGTTCGCCTCATGCCGGGTGGACCGAGGTGCGGTGCGCCACCAGCTCGACGATCGCCTCGGCGGCGAGGTCGACGACGTCCGCCACGGCGATGCGGCGACCGGCCTCTCGGCTGAGGCTCGTCACCCCCGCGTCGTCGATGCCGCAGGGGATCACGTTCTGCGCCCAGGACAGGTCGTTCGCGCAATTGAGCGCGAACCCGTGCATCGTCGCACGTTTGGACACCCGCATCCCGATGGCACACACCTTGCGCGCAGCCTCGTCCTCCGGGGTCACCCACACCCCGCTGCGCCCCTGGATGGGAACGGTGCTCACGCCGACGGCGCCGCAGATGCTCATGAGAGTGCGTTCGAGGTCGCGCACGAAGCCGACGACGTCGATCGGGATCGGCAGCTTCACCAGCGGATACCCGACCAGCTGCTGGGGACCGTGCCAGGTGATCTTGCCGCCCCGATCGATGTCGACCACCTCGGCACCGTCCCGGGGACGCTCCTGATCCTGGGTGAGCTTCCCAGCGGTGTAGACCGGCTGATGCTCGAGCAGCAGCAGCGTGTCCGGGCGTGTCCCGGCGACGACCTCGGCATGCAGCTCGCGCTGCAGCGACCAGGCGGCGCGATAGTCCACGGGCCCCGGGGGCAGGCCGAACTCCTCGTGCCGGTCTCCGCCGGGCAGGGGTTCGCTGAATCCGAGTCGTATCACGTCGAGCACATTTCCAGGTTACTCCGCCCCTCACCAGGACGTTGTGGATGACCAGCGGGTCGGCAGGACCGGATGGGGTTCACTGCTCGTATGGACGACGTCGACGACGAGAGGTTCTCGCTGCAGGGCCCGTTCTCGATGCCCGTGGCAGGGCACGCGAGACGGTCCGCGGCAGTCCCCGAGGTGACCGGGCGCCGGCAGGTCGAGGGCAGCCGTGAGGAGCAGCTGCTGGGGTCGGCCTCGTCTCCGCACGCGGTGCGTGTTCGTGGCCTCGATGAGCAGGAGCGAGTCAGGATCCAGCGGGAGATGCAGCTGCTGGCCACGCTCGAGGTCGCCGGGGTCACGGCTGCCCCGGCCGTGCTCGAGCTCGAGGACGACGGGTACGTGCGGGAGGCGGCAGCGGCGCTGAGCCGCCGGAGCGGTCGACGGGCGGCCGGGACCGGCGCTCCACCGGCGGGGGAGCGACGCGCCCTGGCACATGCCCGGGAGGCGTTGGACGCCCTGATCGGTGCCCTGCACGAGCGCTCCTGGGTGCTCGGCGCGCCGTACGGCCGCGGTCTGGGGGCACGGGCGGACGGCTCGGTGGTGGTGCTGGACCTGCACGGGCTCCGCCATGACGACAGCCTCTCCGCCCGTCATGATGATCGCCGTTGGGTGGATTCCGTGCTCCAGGACCAGGATCGCACTCTGCGCCGGCGTATCCACGTCGAACGACCCCGGACCGACGGGGACGCTCTGCTCCTGGACAGTGCCCCCGCCCCGGAGGAGCCACCGGCCCCGCCGCGGCACGGCCTGCCGATCCCGCGTGGGCGGCGCAGGCGAGCGGCGGCGGGACCGCTGCCGCGGGCCCATCCTTCCGAGGGTCCCGCACAGGGCCGTGGGACGAGCCACGTACGGACCGGAGCCGCAGGCGCGGTGCTGTCCTCGATCCTGGAGGTGCTGCGCCACCCTCGCCTGCGCCGCACCGCCGTGCTCAGCGGGGCGCTGGTGATGATGTGCGGCGCTCTGGCGGGACTGGGTGCCTGGTGGGTGCAGGGCCGGGGAGCCCCGAGCCCGGACCCGGACCATCCCGTGGCCGCGGCCCCCACGCAGGACGCACCTCGGCCCGCGCCGAGCATCGACGAGCCGCAGATGCTCGTGGCGGAGCTCGCCGGTTCGCGGCACTCCTACGTCACCGGCCTCTCCGATCTGCCGGCCTCGTCCCCGGGAAGCGCCGCGCTGGACGAGGATGAGCGGCTCCGGGTCGCCTACGAGGGTGTCACGGTGCACGCGGGCGGTCCCGTGGTGCACTCCGCGGAGGTCGTCGAGCAGCCGGGCTCCGAGGGCACCGCCGTGCTGCACGCCGTCACCTCCATGGAGGAGGTCCACCTCGAAGGCGCCGACGGCAGCACCACCATGGTGCCCGCCACCGACCCTTCCACCATTCGGCTCGTCCTGCACTGGGATGGGGAGCAATGGCGCATCGTCAGCGCCGATCGGCTCCCGGAGGCCGCAGGGGCCGGTGCACCCTGAGCGACCGGCCCGAAACGGGGAGGGCCCCCCCCCCCGCGGGTGTGGGGGCCCACCCCCGCCGGGCGCCGCCCCCGCGGGGGCCCTCGCTGTAGCGCGGCGCC
>JAKDNE010000186.1 GCA_030451965.1 Brachybacterium sp.
CGACCAGGCGGCGGAAGGCGGTGCGGGTGCCCTGGGAGGAGCCGTGCAGCTCGAGGTGCTTGAGGTACATGGTGCGCAGGTCCAGCTGGACCACCGGGCCGCCGATCGCGCCGGCGGTCGTGTACCGGCCCTCCGGCCGCAGGATCCGCAGCAGGTCGTTGAACATCTCCCCGCCCACCAGGTCGGCGACCACGTCGATCGGCCCGTCGGCGAGGCGGGCGACCTCATCGACCAGGTCATCGCCGCCGCGCAGCACCACGCCCTCGGCGCCGATGTCCCGCAGCGCCTGCTCCTTGCCGGAGCTGGTGACGGCGTACGGGATCGCACCGCGCACCCGTGCGAGCTGGATCAGCGCCGATCCCACCCCGCCCGAGGCGCCGGTGATCAGGATGCTCTCCCCCTCGGCGAGACGGGCACGGTCGAGCATCTGCTCAGCGGTGAGATAGGCGCAGCAGAAGGTCGCCAGGCCCGCGTCGGGGATATCGGCGGTGATCTGGTGGGCGTTGGCCGCCGGGACCGCGACGTAGTCGGCGTAGCCGCCGTCCCGGCCGTGGCCGATGTAGTCGATGTCCGCCAGGGAGTCGTCACCCTCGGGGCGGTGGTAGAGGCTGAAATCGACCATCACCCGCTGGCCGACCCGCTCACGGCTCACGCCGCCCCCGACGGCGGCGATGCGGCCGACGATGTCCGCACCCTGGATGCGGGGGAACTCCAGGGTGGAGCGGCCGCGCCGCCAGGTGGAGACCTCCGACGGGTCGGTCTCGCTGCCGTAGGCACCCTCGCGCACCCAGATGTCGGTGTTGTTCATCCCGCAGGCGTGGACGTCGATCAGCACCTCCCCCGGCGCCGGGGCGGGGGTGGGCGCCTCACGCGTGTGGACGAGCTGATCCAGGCCGCCGTGGCCCATCAGCCGCATGGCCTGCATGGTGCTGGGTATCGCCGCCATCGGAGCCCCTCCTGTCCGGGGCGCGCGAGCAGGCACTCGCGCGAGTGGGCATCAGCCTGGCAGTGCAGAACGTTTCAGGTCCAGGGGTGCTCGCGGCCGTACCCGCCGCTCACCTGCGCGGGCGCCGATCCGGGCCGGTTCCTCCGGTTCCCGGTGTGGCCTCTCCTGCGACGGGCTACCGTGGCGTCACCACTGCGCAGCGCAGCGCATACGGAGCTCACCGAGTCGAGGGAGACAGGACCATGTCGCTTTCCACAGAGGGTTCGACGCTCGTCGACGAGCACGGTCGCCAACGGATCCTGCACGGCATCAACCTGGTCGCCAAGGGCAGCCCCGGCGCGACCGATCCCTCCGCATTCCGGGGCAGCTGGGGTGCCGCGGACCTCGCCCAGCTGGGAGAGCTCGGGCTGGACAGCGTGCGCCTGGGGGTGAACTGGGCGGCGACCGAGCCCCGGCCCGGCGAATACTCCCCGGAGCACCTGGACTGGCTGGCCGAGCAGCTGGACCTGCTGCACGCCGCCGGGTTCGCGGTGATCCTCGACGGGCACCAGGACCTGTTCTCGCAGTCCTTCGGCAACGGCGCCCCGGCCTGGGCCACCCTGACAGCGCAGCAGTTCGAGGACACCGAGCTGTGGTCGGACGCCTATCTCTCCTCCCCCGCCGTGCACGAGGCCTATGACGCCTTCTGGGCCGACGCCCCCGCCGCGGACGGCGTCGGGATCCGCACCCGCTTCGTGGCGATGTGGGGGATGCTCGCCGAGCGGTTCGCCGCGCACCCGGCGGTGATCGGGTACGACGTGCTGAACGAGCCGACCCCGGGCTCCGCCGCGCCGCAGCTGTTCGGGGGAATCATCCACGTCTTCGCCGAGCTCACCGGCCAGGACCCGGAGCGGGTGATGGCCGACTTCGCCGACCCGGCCGCGAAGCTCTCCCAGCTCGCCCATCTCGAGGACGCCTCCCTGCATCGCACCCTCGGGGACCAGCTCGCGCCGATGCTGGCCGACTTCGAGCAGGGCCCCGTCCATGCGCTGTACACCGAGGCGGTGCGAGCGATCCGGAAGGCGGATCCGAGCGGCCTGATCCTGCGCGAGCACGACTACTTCGGCAACATCGGCATCCCCGCCTCGCTCCCCCCGCTGCAGGACGGGGCCTGGGTGTACTCCCCGCACGGCTACGACCTGGTGGTGGACACCGCGGCGATGCCGCAGGCCAGCGACACCCGCGTCACCACGATCTTCGAACGCGCCGCGGAGACCGGCAGGGGTCTCGGCGTGCCGGTGATCGTCGGCGAATGGGGCGCGTTCGCGACGCACGAGGGCATCGCGGGTCACGCCGACGCGCAGCTGGAGATGTTCGATGCCCGCGCCTGGAGCTGGTTCTACTGGTGCTGGGAGCCTGGGTTCACGGCCACGGAGGCGGCAGCTCGGCTGCGTCGGCCGCGTCCCCGCGCCGTGGCCGGGCGAGATCTGCGGGCGGGCACCTCCGCGGGTGGGGGCTGGCGCGCTGCCTGGACCGGGAGGGACTGCGACGCACCGAGCGAGTTCTGGGTCCCGCCGGAGCGGGAGGTCGAGCACCTCGTCGATGGTCGTCGCCAGGAGCTGCGGCGGGAGCACACCACGGTGCTGCTCGTCCCCGGGGTCGGCGAGCACCGGCTGCGGGTGAGCTGAGGTGACCGCCTCGACCTCACACCCGATCGGGAGCGCGGGACGAGCCGGGGGAGCCTGAGATGGCGATGCCGCTGAAGCGGCGGCTGCTGCTGGCCACGCCCCTGCCGGCGGCGTGGATGTCCTCGGTGATCATCCACAACGTCTACGTGAAGTTCTACACCGACGTGGTGGGGATGGATCCGCGGTACGTCGGCTGGGTGTACCTGATCTTCAACGTCTGGAACGTGCTGAACGACCCGGTGTTCGGCGTGCTGCTGGACAAGATGCGGTATCGGCCCGGCAAGGGCAAGTTCCTGCTGGTGATGCGGGTGACGATCCCCTTCCTCCTGCTGGGGCTGGTGCTGATGGCGTGGACGCCGTCGTCCTGGTCGCAGGCCGCGATCTTCACCGTGTTCCTGGTCGAGCTGTTCCTGTTCGATGTCGCCTCGACGCTGTATCTGATCTCTGCGACCAGCTATGTCTACCTCGCCGCCCCCACCCGCGAGGACCGGATCGACGTCGAGGTCGCCCGGGCCTGGATCGGGAACGTCATCTCCGCGGTCGCGACCGTGGTCGCCACCCAGATGCTGGTGGGCGACGCCGTCACCGAACGGATCACGCTGAACGTGATGCTGATGGGTGTGGTGCTGGTCAACGGCGCCGTCTACGCGTTCGCGGCCTGGGCCCTGCGCGACCCGCCGGAGCTCTACGAGCAGGGCGACGGGGGCGCCGCGCCGGTGACCGCCTCCCGTCTGCTCGGGGACCTGCGCTCCGTGGTGCGCATGCGCGCGTTCTGGGCGCTGTTCTTCCACGGCATGCTGTTCATGGCGCCGATGGGGATCTACTTCACCGCGTTCCTGTACTTCATGGACCATGTCGTGCGCTCCACCGGCACCCAGGCCACCCTCGCGGACACCGGCTCGATGCTCGCCGTGCTCGTGCTGCTGCCGCTGATCGCGCGGGGCATCAAGCGCCTGGGCTCGCGCACGGCGATGTGGGTCGCGGCGCTGCCCTATCTCGGCGGCTTCACGCTCCTGCTGCTCTGGGCCGACACCTGGTGGAACGTGCTGCTGTGCTACCTGCTGATCATGAGCGGCAGGTACACGGTCTCCACCGCCACCACCGCACTGGATGCCGCACTGATCGACGACAACGAGCGCCTCACCGGGGTGCGCAAGGCCGGATCGATCGCCTCGGTCCGGGCGCTGCTGACCGCACCGATCGCCGGGGTGCAGATGGTGCTGTACATGGCGATCCTCACCGCTGGCGGATACGACATCACCGCCGAGGTGCAGTCCCCGCAGACCCAGGAGGCGATCCGCCTCGCCACCGCCGGGGTGCCGATCCTCTTCGCCCTGCTGGGCCTGATCCCGCTCCTCTTCCTGCCCTATGACCGGGCGCACGAGAAGGAGCTCAGCGAGTGGTCGCGGGCACGCCGCCCCGAGGAGGGCACTGCGGTGGCATCGGGCGAGGGCGACTGACCGCTCGACCGACCGCTCCCGCGCAGCGCCCGGCCGTGCACGCCGGCGTGTGCATCGGATGCCGGCCGGGGCCCCGGCAAAGGTCACTGTGCACTGGCCGCGACAGGGGCACCGGGCCTAGGATCGAGAGGAACTCACCGCTTCCAGCGTCGGCAGCGTGCCCGTCCCGACCCGCGCTGGAGGCTCCCCGATGTCGCACACGCCGACGCCGTCCGCACCGCTGTCCCCCGGCCGTCTGCGGCTGGTCATCCTGGCGATGTCGCTGGGCGCCTTCGCGATCGGCACCACCGAGTTCGCGAGCATGGGCCTGCTGCCCCAGATCGCCCGCGACCTCGAGGTCTCCATCCCGCAGGCCGGAATGCTCATCACCCTGTACGCGCTGGGCGTGGTGATCGGTGCACCGCTGGTGACCATCGCGGCAGTGCGGATCCCGCGGGCGCGGCTGCTGGTGCTGCTGATCGGCCTGATCGGACTGGGGAACCTGCTCTCCGCGGTCGCCCCGGACTTCGGCACGCTGGCCACCGCCCGCTTCATCGCGGGGCTCCCCCACGGCGCCTACTTCGGGGTCGCCTCGCTGGTCGCCGCCCGCCTCTCCCCGCCCGGACGCCGTGCCCGCTCGGTGTCGCTGGTGATGCTGGGCCTGACGATCGCCACCATGATCGGGGTCCCGGCCTCCACCGCGCTCGGCCAGAACGTGGGGTGGCGCTCGGCCTACGTGATCGTGGTGGTGATCGCCGCGGCGACCACGCTGGCGATCTGGCGCCTGGTGCCCGAGCCCGACGGTGCCGGGGCCACCGGTTCGATCCGCGGGGAGCTCGGCGCCCTGCGCCGCGGGCAGGTGTGGTTCGCGCTCGGGATCGGTGCCATCGGCTTCGGCGGCATGTTCGCCGTGTACAGCTACATCGGCGAGATCGTGCCGGGCGTGATGGGCCTCGGCGAGCGCGCCGTGCCGCTGGCGCTGTTCGTGTTCGGCCTCGGCATGACGCTGGGCAACCTGATCGCCGGACGCCTCGCCGATCGCAGCGTCTACGGCACCATCTTCCTCGGCCTGATCGGCATGGCGCTCAGCCTGGCCGTCTTCGCGATGGTGGCTCATCAGGCGATCGCCGGGATGGTCCTGCTGCTCGCGATCGCGATCACCTCCCAGCTGATGGGCCCCTCGCTGCAGCTGTTCCTGCTGGACGCCTCTCCCGACGCCCCGTCGCTGGCCGCCGCCCTGCACCACTCGGCGCTGAACATCGGCAACTCCCTGGGCGCCGCCCTCGGAGCCGCCGTGCTCGCCGCGGGTTGGGGCCTGCTCGCCCCGGCCTGGACCGGCGTGGTGCTCGCGGTGCTGGGACTGGGGATCGCCGGCTGGTCGTTCGCCGTGCACCGGCGACAGGCCCGCCGGGCAGCGGTGCCGACGTCCGCCGACGGTGGGCTGTCGGTGCCTGCCTGAGCCCCGGACGGCTCGGCCCTCCGGTACGCGGGTGGCCAGAGGTTCCGGCGCCCCCGGACGAGGACGATGGCTCCGCACATCAGAGCGGGGTCCGGCAGGTCCGCACCGGTCTCCTCCCCGGTGCGCCGACGCCGGTGCGCCGGCCCCGGTGCGTCCACCGCAGGGCCGTGGGACCGAGGCAACTTCTGCTGCCTGCAGGACCGGTGCGCACCTCGAGATGAGTCGTGCAGACCGCAGAAGTTCGGCCGGCGGAACCTCGCAGAGCGCAGTCTCGCAGGGCTGCGCCACCGGGCACCGCCCCCACCCCCTTGACGGCGCCCGGAGACCCACGTCACACTCGACAGTGAATGGTCATTCACTTCTGCTGAGCGATGTTCTCACGCCCGTCGGCTCAGCGATGTCCGCACACCAGGAGGAGGGCGCGTGCCCCGCCACGACGCAGCGATCGCCCCGCAGGAGGCCGCCCGCGCGGCGCGCTCCGATGCGCGCCGTCGGCAGATCCTGCGCGCGGCTGTCCCGCTGATGGAGCGGAGCGGCTCCCCGGCGGTGTCCATGCAGGCGATCGCCGACGAGGCAGAGGTCTCCGTCGGACTGATCTACCGGTACTTCGCGAGCAAGCAGGAACTCGTGCAGGCCGTGACCGAGGGCGTGCTCGACGACATGGGGCGGCTGCTGGCCGAGGCGCTGGAACCGGAGGAGGATCCGGTCCGCCAGATCGCCGGTGCCTTCACCGCCTACTGCACCGTCATCAGGGACAACCGCCAGGCGGTGATGCTCACGTATCGCGAGTCGAACACCCTGGACGAAGCGGGCCGGAGCGTCGTCAAGGACCTCGAGATCCGCACCGTCGAGCCGCTGCGCAGCGCCGTCGACGCCGCCGTCGAGCAGGGTCTGCTGCGCCCGATCCATACCGAGCTGTTCGCCTACGACCTGCTGACGGTCGCCCATTCCTGGGCGCTGAAGCA
>JAKDNE010000187.1 GCA_030451965.1 Brachybacterium sp.
TGACGAACACGTCGTAGCTGCCGCAGTGATGAGCAATTCCGAGGTCATCGTCACGGAGAATCTCAAGCATTTCCCGGCGGCGAAGCTCCCCGCGCCGATACGTGCGGTCCCGGCGAAGGATTTCGCCTACGACACCGTGCGGCAGCACCTCACGCAGGCGTGTCGGGCCGTGCTCACGATAGCCGAGCGCAGTGGACGGCGCGGCCCGACGCTCACTCCGGCCAGCCTGCTGACGATCCTGGATGAGCGGTACAAGATGACGGCGGCCGTCGAGCTGCTCTCCGTTGCGCCGGGACTACGCGACGCACTTCAGTGAGACTCCCGGATAAGTTCGACCGCCGCGGCTCAGCTCGCGAGCTGCTCGCGGATCTTCGCCGGAGGCATCCGCCGTGTCCAACCGGGTCACCGCCCACGCCGGACCGCCCTTGACCCAGGGACCCACCGGGGCAACGATGCTGGCAGGACGAGAGGACAGCCATGAGGATCGCCGTCGCCGGGGGCACCGGAGTTGTGGGACAGAAGGCGGTCCAGGCCGCGCAGGCGCAGGGCCATGACGTCGTGATCCTCTCCCGCAGCGAGGGCGTGGACGTCTTCACGGGCGCCGGGCTCGAGGAGCATCTGGAGGGCGTCGACGTGGTCGGGGACGCGCTGAACACCCCGTCGCTCTCCCGCCGGAGGGCCATCGAGTTCTTCCGCACCACGAGCCGTCGCCTGCTGGCGGCCGGGGCGCGCCGGGGCGTGACCCACCACGTCGTGCTCTCGATCGTCGGCATCGACGGGATCGACGCGTCCTACTACGCCGGCAAGCTCGCCCAGGAGCGTGTCGTCGAGGAGTCCGGCCTCCCGCACACCATCGCGCGAGCGGCCCAGTTCCACGAGTTCGCCGAGCAGATCAGCGCCCGCACCTCCCTCGGCCCGCTCACGATCGCTCCGCGCCTGCTGGCCCGGCCCGTCGCCGCCCGTGAGGTGGGCGAGCACCTCGTGCGGGTCGCCGAGGCGGCGCCGGCCGGCCGTGCACAGGACCTCGTCGGCCCCGAGGAGCACGCGCTCGCGGACATGATCCGCCGGATGCATGCGCACGACGGGACCTCTCGGCGCGTGCTCGAGATGCGCTTGCCGGGTGCCTACGGGAGCGGGCTCGCCTCCGGGGCGCTGCGCGGGGATCCGAACAGCGCCGTGCTCGGAGAGATGACCTTCGGGCAGTGGCTCGAGCAGGAGCACCGGGCGGGCTGAGCCCGGTGCCCGGGAACAGTCACCTCCCTCACGCCCACCGCTTCCGCGGCGACGTCTGCCCCACCCCCGCATTGAACATGTTCAGCGGGTCCAGCTGCCGGAAGTGCTCCACCATCGGCTCCGGGGCCGGGTAGATCCGTCCGACGTTGTGCTCGGCGGGCACAGCGGCGCCGCGGCTCTGAAGCAGCGCCGTCATCTCCGCCTTCAGCGCCACCGGGTCCACGCCCTGCTTCGCGACGTGGTCCTGGTGCAGCACGTGGCAGAAGAAGTGCCCGAAGTAGACGCTCTCCAGCAGCTGGTCGGCGATCTGCGGGGGCAGCACCTCGAGCCAGTCCGTATCGTCCCGGCGCAGGGCGACATCGAAGGTGATCATGGCGGAGGCCTTCGCGCGGTGCATGACGAAGTAGCGGCTGGCGGCGCTGGCCACGCCGAAGCGGATCAGCGTGGCGCTCTCGGCCTCGTCGGCCTCGCACTCGAAGAACCCGCCCTCGTGCTCCGGCGCGGCGAAGAACTCCTCGAGCAGCTGCGCGGTCGCGTCCCGCTGACTCCCGCTGACCACCAGCAGCAGGTGATGGGCAAACCGGTCGCGGAACTCGACCAGGCGCGGCGGGATCTTCTCCGGGACCAGCGCGAACACCTTCTGGGAGATCGCATCTGCGACCGACGGGCCCAGTCCCGGCACCTTCGCGAACACGCCGTTCGCCCAGCTCTTCAGCGCGAACATGCGCACCAGGGTGCGGGAGCCGGCGTGCTTGAGGGAGACGTACGTGTCCTTGCCATACGTCAGGGCCAGGTCGACGGCGTGCGCGCTCAGGTACTCCCCGGAGATCGGCAGCGGCTCGTCGGCGGCGAGGAAGGCGCGGCGCAGGGATTCGAGATCCGCGGGATCGTCGGCCCCGATGTAGAAGGTCGCCTTGTCCGCCTCGAACGGGAACGTGCGGGTTCGCACCGCGAACACCATCAGCTTCCCGGCGCAGCCCGAGGCCTCGTGGAGGAACGTCGGATCCGCGTTGAAGCGGGCCGGGGAATCGGCGAGCTGGCGCACGTGCTCGGCGTAGGCGGTGCCGGTGGAGTCCGGCGGCGGTGGGGTGACGTCGGCGGCGTCCCACTGCCCGCGCTGCAGCCGGTCCAGGATGTGGCTGGGGTCGGTGCCCAGATCGATGCCCAGGTGGTTCACGAGGTGGATCTGCCCGTGCTCGTCGACCCGCGCGAAGATCGCCTGCTCCGTGAACGCCGGGCCTTTGCGGAGCTGCGTGCCGCCGGAGTTGTTCGCGATGCCGCCCACCACGCTCGCCCCGATGGAGGCCGAGCCGATCACCGAATGCGGTTCGCGCCCGTGCGCCGCGAGCGTCTCCTCGAGCGCGAAGAGGGTGGAGCCGGCCAGGCAGATCGCCTCCCGGGCGTCGTGCAGCAGATGGATCTGGTCGATCCGCAGGGTGGAGACGATGACGATGTCGCGGTCATAGTCCTGCTCGCCGGGCACAGATCCCCCCGTGAGCCCCGTGTTGGCGGCCTGGGTGATGACGATCAGATCGTGGTCCACTCACACCTGCAGGGCCCGCCACATGTCCACCAGCGAACCCGGCCGCAGCACGGCGAGCACCTCACCGGTCCCGAAGCGGTCGCCCGTGGCGTATGGAGCCGTGGCGCGCGCCGAGGTGAGGACGTGCCCCCGCCCCAGGATCTCGGTGAAGGTGCGGACAGCGCCTGCCGAGCGTGGGTTGCGCGGTGAGTGCATGGGTGCGTGCTCCTTCGCGTCGGTGGTCGAGCAAGTAGAGTGCCCAGGCCCTGGCGGGCTCTCGACCAGCGTAGTCACAGGCAGCGGGGTCGCATCAGGGCCCTGGCCATCGATACGGCGCCGTGAGATCACGTCGATGAGCCGAACTCCTCAGAACGGGGGTCGTCGATCACCTCTCCGGAGCGGCGACCGTGCCGCGATCGAACAGAACCCCAGGCGTCAGCTCCACGCGACTCGTCACTGCTCTGAGTTTCTTCGAGCAGCCGCGCCATCCATGCCCTGGAAGGACGCCTCGTCACACGCCGAGCAGTTCGGTGATCTGCTCCGCGTCCAGTGCACTGCTCACTCCGGCGTCGGGGTCCATCACCGAGGAGATCAGCTCGCGTTTGGTCTGCTGCAGCGCGAGCACTTTCTCCTCGATGGTCTGGGCTGAGACAAGTCGGTAGACGCTGACCGTGGATGCTTGTCCGATCCGGTGCGTGCGATCGATCGCCTGCTCTTCGACCGCGGGATTCCACCAGGGATCCAGCACGAACACGTAGTCCGCTTCGATGAGCGTGAGTCCGGAGCCACCGGCTTTGATGCTGATGAGGAACGCTTCGTGGTCTCCGGTGCGGAACTCGTCGATCACCCGTTCACGGTTCCGGGTCGAGCCATCGAGATACGCGGTGGCGATCCCGCGCTGCTCGAGGATCTCCCGGATGGTGCGCAGATGGCTGGTGAACTGGCTGAACACCAGGGCGCGGTGCCCTGAACCGCGGAGTGCCTCGAGGCGGTCGGCGAGCTCTCGTGCCTTCGCCGAGGGTGCCGCCACCGTTCCGGGGTCGGTGGCGAGCAGCCGCAGCCGGGTCAGCGCCGCGAGGATCTCGACCCGGTTGCCGTCGGGGTCATCAAGCAGACCCAGCACCCGCTGCCGTTCCTTGTTCAGCGCGGTGGTGTACCGGGTGATGTGCTGCGGATGCAGCGGGAGGGAGAGGGTGTTCTCGAGCTTGGGCGGCAGATCCTGGGCGACGAGCTCCTTGGTGCGGCGCAGCAGGAGGGGCGCGAGACGGCGGCGCAGCAGCGCGAGCTTCTCCGGGTCGGTGCCCCGTTCGATCGGCCGGCGCCAGTCGGTGGTGAAATCCTTCAGCGAGGGCAGCAGACCGGGGGCGGCCAGCGCCACCAGTGCCCAGAGATCCTGCAGGGAGTTCTCCACCGGGGTGCCGGTGACCACGAAGGTCACGTCCCGATGCTGCTCCCGAAGCGCGCGGTGCAGCTGTGAGGCGGGGTTCTTCGCGGCCTGGGCCTCGTCGAGCACGAGTGCGGCCCACTCCACCTGCTGGTAGCGCTCACGGTCCAGGCGCAGCAGCTGGTGCGAGACGACGATGACGTCACTGTCCTCGAGCTCCAGCTCCTTCGTGAGGCGCGAGGTGATCACGGCGACCCGCAGGTCGGGCACGAACTGCGCCGACTGTGCCGCCCAGGTGCCGAGCACGGAGCGTGGCGCGACGACCAGCACCGGCCGCGGATCCATGCGTCGATGACGGCGGATCGCGGCGAGCAGCTGGAGCGTCTTTCCCAGGCCCATGTCATCGGCGAGAACCCCGCCCAGGCCGAGGTCCCAGCGGGCGCTGAGCCAGCGGTAGCCCTCCAGCTGGTAGGGCCGCAGCTCCGCGTGCACTGCGCTGTCGAGCGGTTCAGCGGAGAGATCCCGTGGCTGGATCCCCGTCAGCAGATCACGCCAGCGGGCGGAGTCCGCCTCGAGGCCCTCCAGTTCGGCGACCTGCTCGAAGGCGTCGAGGTCGTGGCGGCTGAGGCGCACGCGCTGCTCATCGGGAAGTGCCGCTGCGGAGTCGAGCAGGGTGCGGAGCTTTCGCATCTCCTCCGTGTCGAGGTCGATGTATTCACCACCGGCGACGAGATAGCGCTGCTGGGAGCGCAACGCCTGGATGAGTGCAGCCAGCGGGAGTTCCTGGCCGCCCACGGTGACGGTGCCGTCGAGGTCCAGCCAATCCTGGCCCGGTCCCGGACCCAGGTCCCAACGGATCGCGGCGGTGCCCTCTGCCAGCTCGAGCTCGCGGTCCACCTCCATGCACGCGTGCTCGTGGGCGTCCAGCGGCTCACGGACCGTACGCAGCACGGTGCACGCCTCGGCGAGGGTGAGCGTGCGCGGGGTGAGGCTCAGCCACTGCGAGAGGTCCTCGATCTGCGCGCTCAGCGTCTCCAACAGCTCGAGCTCTTCCTCCAGCCGCCGTCCGCCTTCGACCTGCGGGGCGAACGCGAACCTGGCGCTGCCCTCCTGCGATGCTCTGCCGTACTCCCATTCCCAGCTGAGCCGGGCCCGGTACGAGTCGAGGCTCTCGAGCGTTCCGCACAGTCGCAGAGGCAGGGTGGCGGCGCGAGTCGCATCGACGTCCCCGACCAGCTCCACCGCCGGAACTGCGGCCACGCGCGGCAGGGCGGTGCGGGAGAACTCCGCGATCTCGCTCTCCGGCACCCACACCGCGGCTGCGGCGAGCAGGGCGAGGGCGTCGCGATCCTGCACGAGCCGATGGAGCACCACCTGGTCGGCGTGGACGGCCAGCACGCTGTGGAGCGGGGTGCCCATCGCCCGCCAGTGGCTCGGTGCACCGCTGGGGAAGGCGGGCCGCCCGTTCAGCAGTATCCCCTCGGCCACGCGCTCGACGTGCAGCTCCACCCCGACGTGCTCCGCCGCGAGCACCACCCCGGGGTCGGCGCCGATCTCGAGGCCTGCTTTCCGCGCCTCGTCGATGAGTGTCCAGAGTTCGGGCCCCAGCAGGTCCAGAGGCACTCCTGGGCCGCGCCCGCGCCTCCACTGGTTCAGGGTGCGCAGCACGCTCTGCTGTGCCATCGGCAGCCGGTCCCACTCCTCGACGACGGCATCCCAGGTCAGGGTGCGATGCCAGCTTCCCTTCGCGGTACGGCGGGACGGCCGGAGCACGACCTCCTGGTGTGAGGCAGCCTCACCTGTGCCAGCGGTCAGTACGAGAGCGGTCACCACCGGACGCCGTGGCTCCGCGCCGGAACCGGTGGATGCGTGCAGGGGCATGAGCCTCCACGAGCGGCGGAAGCTGTTCTCGCTCAGGGCACGCAGCGCAGCGAGCTTGTGCCGGCATTCGCGGGCCCCGCAGGTGCAGCGATCACGCCTGCGCACGTAGACCCTCTGGTCGAGGTGCACGGTGGTGCCGTCGGGGAAGGAGAGCTCCAGCATCCCCGCCCCGCCGCCGGTCAGCAGCGGGACCTGTCCGGTGGAGAGATGCTTCCCGGCGCGTTCCCAACCCGATGGGTGCAGCCCGGCAGGATGCAGCCCCGGATCGCTCCACGCCTCCGCCACGCGCAGCAGCGCGCGCGGGTCGGTTCCGTGGACGACGGACGTCGAGGGCGGCGAAGGATGCGAGGACAGCGATCGGTGCATCCCGTCATCCTGACCCGCGGAGCCGACAGCCAAAGCAGCGGAG
>JAKDNE010000188.1 GCA_030451965.1 Brachybacterium sp.
CGGATGGTCTCCGCGATCGTGTGGCGCACCTTCGGGCAGGAGCGCATCGAGGAGATGGCCGCCACCGCCACGGTCCCGGTGATCAACGCCCTGACCGATGAGTTCCACCCCTGCCAGATCCTTGCGGACCTGCAGACCATCGCCCAGCACTCCGGCGGGCTGGCCGACGGCGATGCGGCCTTGGCCGGCCGCTCCCTGGCCTATCTCGGCGACGGTGCGAACAACATGGCGCACTCCTACCTCCTCGGAGGAGCCACCGCCGGCATGGACGTGCGGATCGCCGCCCCTGACAGCCATCGGCCGGCTCCGCAGATCCTCGCGCGCGCCGAGGAGATCGCTGCCGCGACCGGTGGATCCGTCACCGTCACCGCGGACCCCCGCGAGGCGGTCGCCGGCTCCACTGCCGTGCTCACCGACACCTGGATGTCCATGGGCCAGGAGGGCGAGGACGGACGCGGCGAGGAGACCTTCGCCCCGTTCCAGGTCACCGAGGAGCTGATGGACCTCTCCGGCGGCCTCTTCCTGCACTGCCTGCCCGCCTACCGCGGCAAGGAGGTCACCGCCGAGGTGATCGACGGCCCCGCCTCCGTGGTCTGGGACGAGGCGGAGAACCGGCTGCACGCTCAGAAGGCCCTGCTGACCTGGCTGCTCGAGCACCCGGACGACTCCACGGCGCCGCACGCCCGAGCGACGGGGGAGCGGCGATGAGCGAGTCCCGCCGCGGCGCTCTCGCCCAGACCAAGACCTCCCGTCAGCAGCGGATCGTCCAGCTGCTCACCCACCAGGAGGTGTCCTCGCAGTCGCAGCTCGCGCAGCTGCTGACCGCCGAGGGCATCGAGGTCACCCAGGCCACGCTCTCCCGGGACCTGGTCGAGCTGCAGGCGGAGAAGGTCCGCGGCTCGGCCGGGAGCCTCGTCTACCGGCTCCCGCCGGAGGGAGGCAGCCCACGGCCGGCCGGGCCGACGCCCGAGAACGAGCTGCTCGAGGCGCGCCTGCCACGGCTCGCCGAGGGGCTCCTCGTCTCCGCGGAGGCCAGCGGCAACCTGGTGGTGGTCCGCACCCCGCCCGGAGGTGCGCAGTATCTCGCCTCTGCCCTGGACCGGTCCGTGATGCCGGACGTCCTCGGTACGATCGCCGGGGACGACACCGTGCTGCTGGTCTCCCAGGACCCCGCCGGGGGTGATCGCCTCGCCGAGCGCCTGCTCGACCTGGCGGACGGCCGACGATACGGCTCCGAGACCGTCGCCTCGCCCCCGTCGCCCGTGTGACACCCGACCGACCCGAGACCTCCCTGCCCGACCCACGACTTCCTCTCATACGACTGCACGACCCACGACTAGGAGCATCTCCCGTGACCGAAAAGATCGTCCTCGCCTACTCCGGCGGCCTCGACACCTCCGTCGCCATCGGCTGGATCCACGACGCCACCGGCGCCGACGTCATCGCCTGCGCGGTGGACGTCGGCCAGGGCGGCGAGGATCTGGAAGTCATCCGCCAGCGCGCCCTGGACTGCGGTGCCGTCGAGGCCTACGTCGCCGACGCCCGCGACGAGTTCGCCGACGAGTACTGCATGCCCGCCCTCCAGGCCAACTCGCTGTACATGGACGCCTACCCGAATGTCTCCGCGATCTCCCGCCCGGTGATCACCAAGCACCTCGTGAAGGCCGCCAAGAAGTACGGAGCCACCACGGTCGCCCACGGCTGCACCGGCAAGGGCAACGATCAGGTCCGCTTCGAGGTCTCGATCACCTCGCTCGCCCCCGAGCTCAAGTGCATCGCCCCGGTGCGCGACCTCGCCCTGACCCGTGACAAGGCCATCGAGTACGCCGAGCGCAAGGGCCTGCCGATCGAGACCACCAAGCACAACCCCTTCTCGATCGACCAGAACGTCTGGGGCCGCGCCATCGAG
Organism: Brachybacterium sp.; assembly: GCA_030451965.1. Classification (GTDB taxonomy): domain Bacteria; phylum Actinomycetota; class Actinomycetes; order Actinomycetales; family Dermabacteraceae; genus Brachybacterium. Next base: position 1,910 of record JAKDNE010000188.1, read on the forward strand.
ACCGGCTTCCTCGAGGACATCTGGAACGAGCCCACCAAGGACGTCTTCAGCTACACCGACGACCCGGCCTTCCCGCCGGTCGCCGACGAGGTCGTCATCTCCTTCGAGCGCGGCGTCCCGGTCGCCATCGACGGTCGCAAGGTCTCTGCGCTGGAAGCCATCCAGGAGCTCAACCGCCGCGCCGGTGCCCAGGGCGTCGGCCGCATCGACATCGTCGAGGACCGCCTGGTGGGCATCAAGTCCCGTGAGGTCTACGAGGCCCCCGGCGCGATGACGCTGATCACCGCGCACCAGGAGCTCGAGCGCGTCACCCTCGAGCGCGAGCAGGCCCGCTTCAAGCGCACCGTCAGCGACCGCTGGACCGACCTGGTCTACGACGGCCAGTGGTTCTCCCCGCTGAGGAAGTCCCTGGACGCCTTCATCTCGGACACCCAGCGCTACGTCAGCGGCGACATCCGCATGACCCTCCACGGCGGTCGCGCCACCGTCACCGGTCGTCGTACCGAGTCCGGCCTGTACGACTTCAACCTCGCCACGTACGACGAGGGCGACACGTTCGACCAGGGCAGCGCTCGCGGCTTCATCGACATCTACGGCCTGGCCGCCAAGCAGGCCGCGGCCCGCGACGTCGCTTTCGGCAACGGCGAGGACCTCGACGCCGCCGAGGGGCAGGCATGAGCCAGGACGGCACCAGTCCTTCCGGGCCCTCGACCTCCGTGAACGGTGCGGACCCGGCAGCGGCCGCCGACCCGTCGGCTGCGAAGGAGAACGCTTCGCTGTGGGGCGGACGCTTCGGCTCCGGCCCGGCAGCGGCCCTGGCCGCGCTGTCGGTCTCCACGCATTTCGACTGGCGCCTGGCGCAGTACGACCTGCGGGGCTCCAAGGCCCACGCGAACGTGCTGCACGCCGCCGGGCTGCTGAGCGATGACGAGCTCACCGGCATGCAGGACGCGCTGGACCGGCTCTCGGCGGACGTCGCCTCCGGCGAGTTCGCCGCCGCGCCCGAGGACGAGGACGTCCACACCGCTCTCGAGCGGGGCCTGATCGAACGGGCGGGCCCGGAGCTCGGCGGCAAGCTGCGCGCCGGCCGCTCTCGCAACGACCAGATCGCCACCCTGATCCGGCTGTTCATCCGCGACCAGTCCCGTGCGGTCGGCGAGCAGGTCCTGGATCTGGTGGACGTGCTGGTGGCACGGGCCCGGGAGGTGCACGGGGCCCCGATGCCCGGCCGCACCCACCTCCAGCACGCCCAGCCGCTGCTGCTCAGCCACCACCTGCTGGCCCACGCCTGGCCACTGCTGCGGGACGTGGAGCGGCTGCGGGACCTGGATGTGCGGGCGGACAGCTCCCCGTACGGCTCCGGCGCGCTGGCCGGTTCGAGCCTGGGCCTGGACCCGCAGGCGGTCGCGGCGGAGCTGGGCTTCTCGGACTCGGTGTGGAACTCGATCGACGGGACCGCCTCGCGGGACCTGACCGCCGAGTGCTCCTTCGTGCTGGCGATGATCGGCATCGATCTGTCGCGGCTCGCCGAGGAGATCATCCTGTGGAACACCAAGGAGTTCTCGTTCATCACCCTGGACGACGCCTACTCCACCGGCTCCTCGATCATGCCGCAGAAGAAGAACCCCGACATCGCCGAGCTCGCCCGTGGCAAGGCCGGCCGGGTGGTCGGCGATCTCGTGGGCCTGCTGACCACGCTGAAGGCGCTGCCCCTGGCCTACAACCGTGACCTGCAGGAGGACAAGGAGCCGGTCTTCGACCAGGTCGACTCGCTCGATCTGGTGCTGCCTGCATTCACCGGGATGATGGCGACGCTGGTGTTCCACACCGACCGCATGGCCGAGCTCGCCCCGCAGGGCTTCTCGCTCGCCACGGACATCGCGGACCACCTGGTGCGCCGCGGCGTGCCCTTCCGCTCGGCGCATGAGATCTCCGGTGCCTGTGTGAAGGTCGCCGAGGAGCAGGGCAAGGAGCTGTGGGATCTCACCGACCAGGAGCTGGCCTCGATCTCCGAGCACCTCGACGGCTCCGTCCGCTCCGTGCTGTCGGTCGACGGCTCGATCGCCTCCCGCGATGCCAAGGGCGGCACCGCCCCGGTGCGCGTCGCGGAGCAGGAGGAGGCCGCTGATGCCGCGGCCTCCGCCCTGCGCCGCTTCACCCGCGATCGCTGACCAGCGGGTCCTCTTCGTGGACCGGCAGCTCCGGCCACTGGGAATCTGCCTCCTGGGAGGGATGAACGCCCTACGGTGCTCTCCCCTCCTCAGGGCCAGGAACCTGGTGGCCGGGGTCACCGCCACGCCTCGGAGCTGCAGGATGAGATGATGACCGACGGGCCCCATGCAGGAAGCCCGACGGGGAGGGACTCCGGGCTCCGGCCCGGATCTCGCCCGGATCCACAACGTCAGGTCGGCACCGCCCGGCCCCACCGGCACACCGTGCCCCTTCGAGAGGAACTGATCGATGCATTCCGTCCTGGACGAGCTCGCCTGGCGAGGACTCGTCGTGCAGACCACCGGGCGCGAGGCGCTCGGAAGCGCTCTGGCGGACGGCCCGATCAGCCTGTATTGCGGGTTCGACCCGACGGCGGCCTCCCTCCATGTCGGCCATCTGACGCAGGTGCTGACCATGCGGCGCCTCCAGCTGGCCGGCCATCACCCCTACGCCCTGGTGGGCGGGGCCACCGGCCTGATCGGCGACCCGCGGATGTCGGGCGAGCGGGTGCTGAACGATTCCGAGATCGTCGGGCAGTGGGTGGACAGCCTGCGGGGACAGATCTCCCGCTTCCTCGATCTCGAGGGGGAGTACGCCGTGACGATGGTGAACAACCTCGACTGGATCGGCGAGATGAGCGCCCTGGACTTCCTGCGGGACATGGGCAAGCACTTCCGCATGGGCACCATGCTCGCCAAGGACACCGTGGCCAGGCGCCTCCAGAGCGACGAGGGGATCAGCTACACCGAGTTCAGCTACCAGGTGCTCCAGGGCATCGACTACCTCGAGCTGCACCGCCGGCACGGGGTGTCCCTCCAGTACGGCGGCAATGACCAGTGGGGGAACCTCCTGGCGGGGGTCGACCTGATCCACAAGGTGGAGGGGCACGACGCCCATGCGCTGACCACGCCGCTGGTCACCAAGGCCGACGGCAGCAAGTTCGGCAAGAGCGAGGGCGGTGCCGTCTGGTTGGATGCGGAGCTGACCAGCCCGTATGCATTCCATCAGTTCTGGCTCAATGCCGCCGACGCCGATGTCGTGAACTACTTGAAGTACTTCACCTTCCGCACCCGCGAGGAGATCGCGGAGCTGGAGCACGCCACCGTGGAGTCCTCGCACCAGCGCGCGGCGCAGAAGTCGCTCGCGGATGACCTGACCACGATGGTCCATGGCGAGCAGGCGACGGCCCAGGCGAAGTCCGCGGCCGCGGTGCTCTTCGGACGGGGAGATGTGCGCGAGCTCGACGGGCCCACGCTGCAGGCGATCGCTCGCGAGCTGCCCGGAGCCACGGCCGGGCCCACCACTTCGCTGGTGGAGGCGTTCATCGGCACCGGCATTGCCGCATCCAAGGGAGCGGCCCGTCGAGACGCCGACGGCGGAGGACTCTCCGTCAACGGCGAGAAGATCAGCTCCGAGGACCTGCAGCGGGAGGTCGGGGATCTGCCCGCGCTCCCCGGCGGGCACCTGCTGCTGCGCCGAGGCCGCAAGAACGCGGCGATGGTCCGGATCGCCGGCTGATCATCCGCCGCCTGATCGGCCGACCGGCTGAGGAGCCCCGGGAGACGTCCACGTGACGTCACCCGGGGCTCGTTCTGTGGGGCGGGGATCGCCGGCTGGAGAACGCGCACGGCGGCGACATTCCCGGCGCGGGGCGCGGTCGTGGCAGGAGATGGAGGGACCGATTACGCGATCGTCATCGAACCTGTCAAGCCGACCATAAGTGTCGGTGACCCCCCTCTCAGACGCGGGTCACATCCGGGCGGATGAGCGCCCCCGCCGGCCGGAAAAAACGCTCTTGACCTGCAGTGATAGCCCGAAGTGGTGGCCCGTAGGGCGGGAATCGGCCGGTTTGACGCACCCCCGGGCAACCCGTAATGTTCTTTCTTGTCAGCAGCGAGAACGCAGACACGGCGGGACGGAAGCCTCCTCACGGAGAGCGGACGGAACGACGCGGAGCGGGAATGCTGAGGGCCGCTGGACCGGGAGACCGGAACGGTGAGGGTGACCAGGTCACCGGGAGGATCGCAGGACGATCCGAACGAGACCGGGAGCACACCCCGCGGAGTTGGACCAGACCGCGAAACACTGCTAGAGTAGTGATTCGCGCCGGGACGACGAAGCGAAAACTCGTCGGATGATTGTTCCCCCGGCACCTCCGAGCCTCTGACTCGACCCGCAACTGCGGGAAGAGAACGATGTGCGCGTGTTGCTTGATATCTCAATAGCGTGTCTGTTTATTGATGCCATGTAGTTTGAATGGCAATATTATACGGATGATACAGCAGTTTAATTTGCTGGTTGTT
>JAKDNE010000189.1 GCA_030451965.1 Brachybacterium sp.
GGCCTATTCGATCGCGGTCCTGCAGCGCACCACCATGGGCGTCGCCGGGCTCGAGGCCACCGAGCGGTTCGGCGCCTCCGCGACCCTCGTCTCCAGCTTCGTCGTCCTGCAGCTGGCCGTCTACGCGATCTGCCAGATCCCGGCCGGGCTGCTGCTGGACCGCTACGGCTCCCGGGTCACGCTCGTCGCCGGGGCGCTGCTGATGGGTGCCGGGCAGCTGCTGATGGCCCAGACCGAGACCGTGGGCGTGGCGATGGTGGCGCGCATCATCCTCGGCGCCGGCGATGCGCTGACCTTCTCCAGCGCGGTCCGCCTGGTTCCGGCCTGGTTCCCGGCCTCGCGGGTGCCGATCCTCACCCAGCTCACCGGGATCCTCGGCCAGGTCGGTCAGATCGCCTCGGCCGTGCCCTTCGTGGCGGTGCTGACGGTGGCCGGCTGGGGCACGGCCTTCTCCTCGGCCGCGTCCGTGAGTGCGGTCGCGGCGCTGCTGGCCCTGCTGGTGGTCCGGGCGACGCCACCCGGGGTGCCGCGGCCCCGGGTGAAGCAGGACCTCACCAGGATCCCGCTGGTGCTCGCGCGGATCATCCGCCACCCTTCCACGCAGCTGGGCTTCTTCACGCACTTCACCGCCGGGTTCACCGGCATCACCTTCTCCATGATGTGGGGCTACCCGTACCTCACGGCGGGCGAGGGGCTCAGCCGGCCCGCGGCCTCGGCCGTGATGACCGTGCTGGTGGTGGTCGCCGTCGTCGGCGGGCCGCTGATCGGCGCACTCACCCAGCGTCACCCGCTGCGCCGCTCCACCCTGGTGCTGCTGATCGTCGCCACCATCGTGGTGCCGCTGCTCGCGCTGGTGCTCTGGCCCGGGCCGGCCCCGATCTGGCTGCTCATCGTGCTGGTCTCCGGCTTCTCGATCGGTGGCCCGGGCAGCAACATCGGCTTCGACTTCCCGCGCACGGACCTCGCCCGGCACCGGCTCGGCACCGCCACCGGCGTGGTGATCATGGGCGGCTTCATCGGTGGGCTCACCTCGATCCTGCTCATCGGGGTGGTGCTGGACCTGCTGCGGCCCGACGGGAACTACGACCTGGAGGCGTTCCGCCTCGCCTTCGCGGTGCAGCTGCCGCTGCTCGCGATCGGGGTGGCGGGCATGCTGATCTCGCGCCGCAATCTGCGACGGAGGATGGCGGCGCGGGGCAGTCAGGTCCCGCCCTGGCGGGACGTCTGGCGCTCAGGCCGCTGGCGCCGCCTCTAGCGGCGACCGGGTGGCGGTGGCCACTTGCCGCCTCGGCAGTGACTGGCGTAGCGTTCCTCGCATCATTTAATTTCAAGGAGGAAGTATGTCTTTCACGCTGGGGATCGTCGGGATCGGTCAGTTCGGATCGCACTTCGCAGAGCTGTTCGCCGCCCATCCCGAGATCGAGGCGCTCTACGCCGTGGACTCCGTGCCCGAGCGGATCGACGCGGTCGAGCACCGCGAGGGCAGCCGGGTCTCCTTCGCGCGGCGCTACGACACTCTCGAGGAGCTGCTCGCCTCCGATGTCGACGCGGTCGCGATCTTCACCCAGCGCTGGACCCACGGCGAGCACGCGCTGGCCGCGCTGCGCGCCGGCAAGCATGTCTACTCCGCGGTGCCGATGGCCATCGAGGAGGAGGAGATCCGCGCGATCACCGAGGAGGTGCGGCGCACGGGGCTGGTCTACATGATGGGCGAGACCAGCCAGTACAACGCCGCCGTGGTGCTGGCCCGCCGCATCCACCGCACCGGAGCCTTCGGCGAGGTGTTCTACGCCGAGGGCGACTACATCCATGACATGGACCTCGGCTTCTACGACGCCTATAAGTACTCCGGCGGGGAGAACTGGAAGGCCACCGCCTCCTACCCGCCGTTGCTGTACCCCACCCACTCGATCGGCGGCATCCTCGGCGTGCTGGGGGAGCGGCACGCCACCTCGGTCTCCGCACTCGGCCGGCCCGACACCCGTGGGGACGGGGTGTTCGACAAGGACGTCTCGATGTTCGGCAACGACGTCTCCAACGCGTTCGCCCTGTTCGGAATGGACAACGGCGGCGCCTTCCGCACCAACGAGCTGCGCCGCGTGGGCTACCCGACCCACAAGCGCGAGTCCCGGTTCCGCTTCTTCGGCGAGGAGTCGAGCTTCGAGGAGACCATCGAGACCACCTACTGGCACGACAAGCAGCGCGTGCTGGAGGTGACCGATCTGATCGCCACCGATTCGACCATGAGCCTGGACGACCCGCGGCTGGCTGACGTCTCCCCGGCCCTGCGCGATGCCTTCGTCGCCGGCGCCGCCCGGGCGCACCACCAGTCGCGCCTGCCCGAGGAGTTCCAGGGCCTGCCCAACGGTCACGAGGGCGCCCACCACTTCCTGGTCGACGACTTCGCCCGCGCGGTGGCGGACGGTATGCAGCCGATGGTCAACGCCTGGCAGGCCGCCCGCTACACCCTGCCCGGCGTCATCGCCCACCAGTCGATGAACCAGGGCGGCGAGCGGCTGGAGATCCAGGATCTCGGCGACTGCCCGCTGCCGGTGAGGGACCTCGACGCCGACCAGGAGCCCCTGGACCTCGAGGCGCTGTACGCCGCGCAGGAGGCGGCGAAGGCCTCCGCCGCGAGATGACCCGGCGGGGCGGCTGCGGCCGGGCCCGGCGCCGCGAGGTGTCGGGCCCGAGGTCCGCAGCGAGGGGCTGGATCAGCCGGCCTCGGAAGCCGTCTCCAGTCGATCCCCGCGACCGCCTCCCCGTCCCGCGCGCGGCATGATCACGAAGGCGACGGCGGCGACGAGCACGATGCCGATGAGCCCCAGCGGGGTGTCGAGGAACCAGTTCAGCTCGCTCGCCGTCTCGCTGGTGGCGACCACTCCGATCGCCACGCCCAGGGTCGAGTTCAGCGTCGCGTGCGCGAAAGCGGCCGGGATCGGATTGCCACCCGCCCGCTCGGTGATCGCGCTGAAGAGGTAGTGCAGCGCAATGCTGGCGGGGATGAACATGGCCACCGCCGCCCAGCGCGGCTGCCCGGAGTAGTTGTGACCGATCAGGGTGACCGGCAGGTGCCACAGCGACCAGATCGCACCGCCCAGCACAATGGCGGGCCACGGACCCAGCGGGGCCAGCTCCCGCCGCAGCCAACCGCGCCATCCGATCTCCTCACCGAGCGCCGGGACCACGGTCAGCAGCAGACCGATCGCGGTGATCGCCAGGACGAGCGCGACCGCCGCGCCGACGGGCATCTCGGCGCCCTGCTCGGACATCGAGCGGGAGACCTCCGTGGCCCAGGTGCTCCCGGTGAGATCGCCGGGCACGCCGCGCAGCACCATGATCACCGCGGTGGCGACGTTGAGCGCGAGCACCAGGAGCACCGCGAGCGGTGCCCAGAGCAGGATCCGCTTCCAGCGCCCGCGGAACCGCAGGCCCACTGCATCCCGCCAGGAGGTGCGATCCACCGCCTTGGCGACCACGATCGAGGCGATCGTCGGCGCGAACATGCCCACGCCGATCACCAGGGAGTACAGCGGGTGGGCGATGCCCCCGTCGAGCACCCAGAACGGCGCCGCGCAGAGGGCGAACAGCCCGTAGGCCACCGCACAGAACACGAGGACGCTGCGCCAGTGGACGTGGCGGCGCACTGCAGGGTCAGGGGCCCGCGGATCCGCGGCGCGCGCATCGGCCGTCCGGGGATCCGCCGTGCCCCTCGCGTCCGGCGGCGCCGGCCGCGCCGTCTGCTCGGGAATCGGGGGAGGGGGAGTCGGAGAGGAGGTCATGTCCTCACCGTCGGTCTCCCGAACTCAGAGGTCAACGAGATGCCCGGGGATCTCGACCATGGTCGCTCGAGAGTCGCCGTGGGTCGGGAGGTGGCAGCGACCAGGGGCGGAGGCGCCGAGCGGCGCGAGGACGCCGCGGCAACCCGGTGCTTGCGTCCGCGGGATCCAGGGCGCACAATTCAACAAGGGGGTTGCATAAAACCCCTCGGGGCGCCTCCCGGGAGGGCGTGGCGCCAAAGAGGTGGTCACTTCACCCACCTCTGGTATTGCAGTGAACTTTTCTCAGCAGTGGGGCTCGAGGGACTGTGCGCCGTTGCGAGACCGACGAAGGAGTCACCCCATGATCGCTCGACGACACGTCCTGGCCGCCGGTGCTGCCGGTTCCGCCGCCCTCGCCCTGGCCGCCTGCGGAGGCGACTCCGGAGGCTCCGGCTCCGGCGGGGAGGTGGACGGTGAGGGCAAGACCCTCACCATGTGGCTGATGGAGGGCACCAACGCCAGTGCCGACACCTACATCGAGGAGCTCAAGACCGCCTTCGCCGAGGCCACCGGGGCGACGCTCGACGTGCAGGTGCAGCCCTGGGAGGGCGCGCATGACAAGTTCGTGACCGCCATGGCCGGAGGCACCGGTCCCGACGTCGCCGAGGTCGGTACGACCTGGGTGCCCGAGTTCGCCGATGCCGGCGGCCTGGACGTGCTCACCGAGGACATCGAGGCGTCCGGACTCGCCGACGGTATGATCGAAGGCCTGGTCGAGGCGGGCACCCTCGACGGCGAGATGTACGGGATGCCCTGGTACGCCGGTGTGCGCTCGATCCTAGGCAACCGGGACATGCTCGAGGAGGCGGGGGTGAACTCGCAGCCTCAGAACTGGGACGATCTGCTGACGATGATCACCACGCTCGAGGAGCACGACTCGGACTGGATCTCGTTCCCCGTTCCAGGGGCCAGCATCTTCTCCGCCACTCCGTTCATCTGGGGAGCGGGTGGACAGATCGCCGAGGAGTCCGACGGGGCGTGGACCGCCACCATCAACGCTCCAGAAGCCGTCGAGGGGCTGACCTGGTACACGGATCTCGCCCTGAAGCACAATTCCTCGACCGCCGCGGCCAGCACCTGGGTGGAGACCGAGGCTCTGGCCGAGTTCCTCCAGGAGAAGGTGCCGATGTTCATCACCGGCTCCTGGGTCCCGGCGACCATCCGCGAGGACAATCCCGAGCTCGCGGAGAAGCTGGTGGCCTTCACCATCCCTGCGAAGGACGGCCCCGTCGCGCCGTCCTTCCTCGGTGGCTCGCTCATGTGCCGCTTCACCGAGACCCAGGAGCCCGAGCTCGCCTTCGAGCTGATCAAACTCGTCACCACCGGTGACTTCGCGACCCGCTGGGCCGAGGAGACCAACTACTTCCCCGGCACCATCGACGCGGTGGACGAGGTCGTCGCCGGCGGCGACGAGCTCACCAAGGTCTTCGCGACCCAGATGACCGAGGGCGGCAAGTCTGTGCCGGTCACCCCGGCCTGGGGCAAGGTCGAGGGCGCCAAGACCATGTCCACCCTGGTGGGCACGATCCTCGAGGGCACTTCCGTGCAGGACGCGGCCGACACCGCCGCGGCCGAGATGGACGGCTTCTTCTCCGAATGAGCTCGCCCTCGACCGTCGACGAGCGTCGGCAGGACGGTGCGGACGGCTTCACCCCCCGCACCGTCCCGCTGGGGCGCCGTCTCCGCCGCGGCGCCGCGCCCTGGCTCCTGCTCGCCCCCGGGCTGATCGTTCTCGGAGTGCTGCTGCTGTGGCCGATGCTGCGGGTGCTGAACCTCTCGCTGCAGGACTACGAGCTGCGCAACCTGCTGCGCGGCGACACGGACTACGTGGGCCTGGACAATTACGTCCAGGTCCTCACCGACCCGTTCCTGTGGAAGACCGTCCTGCCCAACACGGTCGGCTTCGCGCTCGTCTGCGTGGCGCTGACGATGATCGTCGGCACCGTGGTCGCACTGTTCCTGAACTCCCTGGGCACCGTGTGGCGCTCGATCTCCACCACCGCGATCATGGTGGCGTGGGCGGTCCCGGCGCTGACGGGCACCTACATCTTCGTGTGGCTCTTCGACGCGCAGTCCGGACTGGTGATCTCCACGCTCGACGGGCTCGGACTGATGGAGGCCGGCAGCTACAACTGGTTCACCAATCGCTGGACCTTCTACGGTATCGCCACGATCAACGTCGTCTACCACGGCTTCCCCTTCATCGCGGTGACCATGCTGGCCGGGCTCATGACGGTCCCGCAGGAGCACTACGAAGCGGCCGCGATGGACGGCGCCACCGCCTGGGGACGCTTCTGGAACGTCACCGTCCCCACCCTGCGACCGATCATCGCTGTCTGCGTGATCCTCTCGACGATCTGGGACTTCAAGGTCTTCGTGCAGATCTACCTGATGCCCGGCGGTGACGGCACCACCCGCTCGGTGATGAACCTCGGCGTGTGGTCGTACACCCAGTCCTTCGCCCAGGGCGAGTACGGCATGGGCTCCACCATCGCCGTGCTGCTGACGGCGATGCTGCTGGTGATCTCCGTGATCTACATCCGCACGCTGATGAAGGAGGAGGAGCTGTGAACCGTCGGACCCCCGCCTCCA
>JAKDNE010000190.1 GCA_030451965.1 Brachybacterium sp.
CGAGCCCGGCGCGGAACCCTCCCACCACCTGCGGCTGACCGTGCACGACCTGGATGAGGACGCCGCCGCGGAGCTGGCCGCCGACCTCGCCGAAGCGGCGCGGGGCAGCGTTGGCTCACGGTCGGCCTCAGAGCTCCCGGAGCACCCGCGCAGGGTTGCCGACCGCGACCACATCCGCCGGCACATCCTTCGTCACCACGGCGGAGGCGCCGATCACCGCGTTGTCGCCGATGGTCACCCCCGGCAGCACGGTGACGCCGCCGCCGCGCCAGACGTTGTTCCCGATGACGATCGGCTCGGCCCGCTCCCACCGTTCCTGCCGGGGGCCCGGCTGGATGGGGTGGATCGGCGTCAGCAGCTGGACGTTCGGCCCGATCTGGCAGTCGTCGCCGATGGTGATCGCGGCGACGTCGGCCAGGGTGAGGTGATAGTTCACGTAGGTGCGCGCGCCGAGGACCACATTGCTGCCGTAATCCACCGCGAGCGGGGGTCGCACCACGGCCCCTTCGCCGAGGCCGCCCAGCAGCTCCGTGAGCAGATCCCGGGCCTCGGGGGCGTCGTCCAACCAGGCCCGGTGGTATCGCTCGGCGAGACGGGCGGCAGCGAGCTGGAGCGCGCCCAGCTCCTGATCGGAGAGGTACCAGTCGCCGGCGAGCATGCGCTCGCGCTGGGAGCGGGGATCGGCCGGGTCCGGGGAGTCGGTCATGCGAGCGAGGGTAGTGGGCGGCGCATCGCACCGCCGCATCCGATCCAAATTCCACAAGGTGGTTGCATAAGCCGTCGGTGCTGGTAGCGTCCTGTCATGCATGGCATGGCGGCCGCTCGGCGGTCGCACCGTCGGGCACCCTCGACCGGGGTGCCGGCGCCCTCCCTGAGGAAGGACCGCTCGCGCATGACCACCTCTCCGCATCCCGGGAGCTCCGCACCTTCGGCCGCCCCGCGCCCGCTGCGCGTCGGCATCGTCGGCACCGGCGGCATCTCCCGCGCCCACCTGCCCGGCTGGGCAGAGCTCGGCGCCGAACTGCACTGCTACAGCCAGGCCGGGGCCCAGGAGTTCGCCGCTGCGTCCGGAGCCACCGCGCACGGGACCCTCGAGGAGCTGTTGGCCGCGGTCGACCTCGTCGACGTCTGCACCCCCACCCCGTCGCATCCCGAGATCGTGCGCGCGGCGCTGGATGCCGGCAGGGACGTGATCTGCGAGAAGCCACTGGCCCTGGACCCCGCCGAGGCGCGCGACCTCGTCGAGCACGCGGACCGCGCGGGTCGGACGCTGTTCCCCGCCCACGTGGTGCGGTTCTTCCCGCAGTACGCAGAGGCGAAGCGGGCGATCGACAACGGCGCCGTAGGCACGCCGGCGGTGCTGCGCTTCGAGCGCACCGGTGCGCTGCCGGACCGCTCCTGGTACGCCGACGAGGAGCTCTCCGGCGGGATCGTCATGGACCAGATGATCCACGATATCGACCAGGCGCTGTGGATGGCCGGGCCAGTGGAACGGGTCTACGCCCAGCAGTCGATCGCCACCACCGACCCCACCGTGCGCACCGCCCATGTGGTGCTCACCCACCGCTCCGGCGTGCTCAGCCACTGCCGCGGCTTCTGGGGCCCGTCGGGCACCCAGTTCCGCTACACCTTCGACCTCGCCGGCGACGCCGGGCTCCTGCAGTACGACAGCGCCGGGGACCCGGGGATCGTGTTCGACACCGTCGCCTCCGCCCGCCACGGCGCCGGGGACGGCTTCCTGCCGGACGTCTCCACCCTGCGGGACCCCTACGCCGCCGAGATCGTCGAGTTCGCGACCGCGCTCGCCGGAGGCGCTCCCGCCCGGGTGGAGGCGGCGGACGGCGCACTCGCTGTCGAGGTCTCCCACGCCGCCCTCGAGTCCCTGCGCACCGGACGGAGCATCACATGCTGACCGCACGACCCACCGAATCCGTTGAGGGCACGACCCCCGCCGCGCCGCTCAAGGTCGCACTGATGAGCTGCGCGCACACCCATGCCGCCGCCTACGCCTCCCAGCTCGAGTCCCGGGCCGACGTGGAGCTGGTGGTCGCCGACCCCGACAGCTACGACGACGTGCGCGGGGTGCGCATGGTCCGCTCCTACGCCGACGCCTGGGACGCCTGGCCCGAGGGCCCGGATGCGATCGTCGTGACCAGCGCCAACGCCCACCACAAGGACCTCGTGCTGGAGGCGGCCCGCCGCGGCGCGCACGTGCTGTGCGAGAAGCCGCTGGCCACGACCGTTCCTGACGCCGAGGCGATGGTGGCGGCCTGCCACGAGGCCGGCGTGGTGCTGATGACCGCCTTCCCGGTGCACTTCTCGCCCGCCGTCGAGGCGCTGAGGGACGCGGTCGCCGAGGGCGCCCTCGGCGAGGTGATCGGGCTGACCGGCACCAACAACGGCAAGCTGCCCACCGCCCGGGACTGGTTCACCGACGTGGAGCTCGCCGGCGGCGGGGCGATGGTGGACCACACCGTCCACCTCGCCGAGATCCTCGACTCCGTCGTCGGCCCGCCCGCGACCGTGCACGCCACCACCAACCGCATCCTGCACGCCGACCGCGCCGGGAAGGGCGCCGAGACCGGCGGGCTGGTCACGCTCACCTACGACTCGGGCCTGGTGGCGACGATCGACTGCTCCTGGTCCCTGCCCGATGACGCCCCCACCTGGGGCGGGCTGCGCCTGCAGGCGCTCGGCACCGGTGGCCAGCTCCAGATCGACGCCTTCGCCCAGCACGTGGGCGGGCCCGGCAGATGGCTTCCCTACGGGAGCGACCTGGACGCCCTGCTGCTGGATGCCTTCCTGGGCGCCGTGCGGCAGGGCCGGGCCGTCGACCCCACCGGAGAGGTGGGGCTGCGCACCGTCCGCGTGGTCGCCGCCGCCCAGGAGTCCGTGCGCACCGGGCAGCCGGTGGCGCTCGCGGAGGACTGAGCCGCCGAGGCCCGCCGTGGCGGAGCGCCGAGCCCGCGATACAGGGCGTCGAGACTGCTTGAGCTGTCGCCACGGAGCCTCGAAACTGCCTGAGCTGTCGCCACGGTCTGTCGAGACTGCTTGAGCTGTCGCCACGGAGCGATCATGGCGACAGCTCAGGCAACCTCGAGGTGGCCTGAGCCGCTGGATCGCTGGATCGCTGGATCGCTGAGTCGCTGAGTCGCTGACCCGCTGACCCGCTCAGCGGCGCAGGTCGCGCTCGAGCACCGGCGCGAGGCGGAAGGGGATCAGCTCGCCCATCGCCAGCGAGGTGTCGGTGCGGATCACGCCCTCGCAGCCCAGCACCAGCTTGTTGACCCGGTAGAGGTCGTCGGTGTCGCGGCACACGCAGCGCACCAGGATGTCCTGCAGGCCGCTCATCCCGTGCACCTGCACCACCTCGGGGATCTCCCGCAGCTGCGCGATCACGTGCTCGAGGCGCGGCTGGTCCACCTGCGTCTCCATGAACGCGGTGAGCGGATAGCCGAGCGAGGCCGCGTGCAGGCGCCGGTCGTAGCCCTGCAGCGCCTGCCCGGCCTCGAGCGCGGCCAGACGTGACTGGACCGTGTTGCGAGACAGCCCCAGCCGCTCGGCGAGGGAGACGATCGTCGAGCGGGGATTCTCCGTCATGGCCAGCAGAAGCCTGCGGTCGGTGTCATCCACGGTGTGCATACTGCCAAATTCTACGGCACCGTAGCCTTTCAGACTGAGCATTCTGCTGAACTTTTCCAGTATTCGTTGTACGCCTTGCACTCCGGACGTAACGTGGATCACGACGACGACGTCACGGCACCCACCCGGTGCTGGCGTCCCATGCGCTCACACGGCGCTGCGGATTCTGGAGGTCCGAATGTTGACGACACCGTCAGCTCCCGACCACGACCTGGTCGCTGGACTCGACAAGCCCCTGCACGTTCTCCGCGAGGACGGCACCCGACGCCCCGACCCCATCCTGGACCCGCTGCTCCGCGACGTGGACCTGGAGCTGCTGAGGGGTCTGTACCTGGACATGGCCGTGGTCCGTGCGATCGATGACGAGGCCGTCGCCCTGCAGCGGCAGGGCGAGCTGGGCCTGTGGCCGCCGCTGCGCGGTCAGGAGGCCGCCCAGATCGGTCTGGGCCGCTCCCTGCAGGAGACCGACTTCCTGTTCACCTCGTACCGTGAGAACGCCCTGGCCTGGTGCCGGGGCGTCAGCCCGGGCGAGATGCTCTCCGTCTGGCGCGGCACCACCCTGTCCGGCTGGGATCCCTTCGCCCATCACATGGCCACCCCGCAGGTGATCATCGGCGCCCAGACCCACCACGCCGTCGGCTACGCGATGGCCACCCAGGCGCAGGGCAAGGACGACATCGCCGTGACCTGTTTCGGCGACGGCGCCCTCAGCCAGGGAGACACGAACGAGGCCATGGTCTTCGCGGCGTCGTTCCACGCGCCGGTGCTCTTCTTCTGCCAGAACAACCACTACGCGATCTCCGAGCCGGTCGACGTGCAGGCCAACGTCCCGATCGCCCTGCGGCCCACCGGCTTCGGCATCCCCTCCCTCCGGGTCGACGGCAATGACGTGCTCGCGGTGCGGGCGGCCAGCCTGCTCGCCGCCCAGCACATCCGCGCCGGCAAGGGGCCGATGTTCATCGAGGCCGTCACCTACCGCCTCGGCCCCCACACCACCAGCGACGATCCCACCCGCTACCGCGATGAGAAGGAGCTGGAGCGGTGGCGGCGGCGCTGCCCGCTGGGACGCCTGGAGCGCCATCTCGAGCAGCTCGGCGCCTCCCTCGAGGAGCTGCGCGCCGATGCGGAGCGACGCAGCCAGGAGGCCACCACCGCCATGCAGGAGGCGGTGGCCGCACTGCCCTCCCCGGCGCCGGAGACCATGTTCGACAACGTGCTGGCCACCGAGCATCCGGGCCTGCTGCGGCAGCGCGAGCAGTTCCGCGCCTTCACCGCCTCGCTGGCTCCCGAGCAGACGGAGGGATCCGCGGCATGAGCACCACCATGACCATGGCGGCGGCGCTGAACGCCGCACTGCGCGACTCCCTCGAGGCGGATGAGGATGTGCTCCTCATCGGCGAGGACATCGGCACCCTCGGCGGCGTCTTCCGCATCACCGACGGGCTGAAGGAGCGCTTCGGCGCCTCCCGCGTGATCGACTCGCCGCTGGCGGAGTCGGGGATCATCGGCACCTCCGTCGGCATGGCGTATCGCGGCATGCGCCCCGTGTCCGAGATCCAGTTCGACGGCTTCGTCTATCCGGGCTTCGACCAGATCGTCGCCCAGGTCGCTCGCCTCCATTACCGCACCAGCGGCACGGTGCAGATGCCGCTGACCATCCGGATCCCCTTCGGCGGTGGCATCGGGGCCGTCGAGCACCACTCGGAGAGCCCCGAGGCGTACTTCGCGCACACCCCCGGCCTGCGGGTGGTCACCGTCGCCGACCCCCAGGACGCCTACTCCACGATGCGTGCCGCGATCGAGTGCGACGACCCGGTGATAGTGCTCGAGCCCAAGCGCCGCTACTGGTCCAAGGGCGAGGTCGACACCTCGGTGTCCGCCGAGCTCTCCTCCGCCCGGGTCCTGCGCACCGGCAGGGACGCCACCCTCGTCGCCTACGGGCCGCTGGTGGTCACCGCGCTGGAGGCCGCCGTCGCCGCGGAGGACGACGGCATCGATCTCGAGGTCATCGACCTGCGCTCCCTGTCCCCGCTGGACCGGGACACGGTCGCCGCGAGTGTGCGCCGCACCGGCCGCCTGGTGGTCGCTCACGAGGCACCCGGCAACGTCTCCCTCTCCTCGGAGGTGATCACCTCCGCGGTCGAGGACTGCTTCGCCCACCTGGAGGCCGCCCCCGAACGGGTGACCGGCTATGACATCCCCTACCCGCCGGGCGCGCTGGAGGACCACTACCTGCCCGGCATCGACAGGATCCTCGACGCGGTGGATCGCACACTGGGTCGGCGCAACTCGAGGGAGGCGGCCTGATGACCGACTTCATGCTCCCGGACCTGGGAGAAGGCCTCACCGAGGCGACGATCGTGTCCTGGAACATCGCCGTGGGCGACGAGGTCACCCGGAACCAGGCGATCGCGGAGGTGGAGACCGCCAAGGCACTGGTCGAGCTGCCCAGTCCGCGCGCCGGGCGCATCACCGCCCTGTACGCCACGGAGGGGGAGACCCTCGCCGTCGGTGCTCCGCTGATCGGCCTGGACGAGGTCTCGGGGTCGACGGCGGGTGGATCCGACACCGGAGGATCCGCGGCAGATGCCGGTTCGGCCGACGACCGTCCGACGACCCCGGACGATGCACCGGCTGCCTCGACCGGCTCGGCAGCGTCGCCCACGTCGAGCGGATCGGCTGCCTCGCCGGCTCCCGATGTGCAAGCTGACTCCGCTGACTCCGCTGACTCCGCTGACTCCGCTGACTCCGCTGACTCCGCTGACTCCG
>JAKDNE010000191.1 GCA_030451965.1 Brachybacterium sp.
AGAAGCCGTCGACGGTGGCCAGCGTGGCGAGCGCATCGAGCACCTTTCCCGCCTCCTCACCCTTGGGGGCGGGCGAGAGGACCGGGCCGAAGTAGGCGGTGCCCTCCCCGAAGGAGATCACCGGGGTGCCGACATCGTTGCCCACACGGGAGATCGCACCGGCGTGGGAGGCGCGCAGCTCACGGTCGATCTCGTCCCCGGCCACCGGGGCGTAGGCCTCGATCAGGGAGTCGGGCAGGCCGGCATCGGCGAGCGCAGCGATGGCCGTGGCCCGCCGATCCGAGTTCTCGCCGCCGACGTGGAAGCGCTCGCCCCAGGCGGTGTACCAGCGGGAGAACGCCTCATTGCCCTCGGACCGGTCGATCGCGATCGACAGGCGCGCCGGGCCCCAGGAGTCGTCGAGCATCGCGCGGTAGCCCGCGTCGAGCTCGGCACCCTCGTTGAGGACGGACAGGGACATCACCGAGTACTTCGGTGCGATGTCCCGGACTTCGGCGGCATGCATCAACCAGCGACTGGTCATCCAGGCGAAGGGGCAGACGGGGTCGACGAACAGCTCGACGGTGCGCACAGACAAGGAGACTCCTCGGCTCGGGGGTGATGCGGCCATTCTGTCATCGGCCGCCGCCGCGTGGGCGATCCCCCCGCGGGGTGACCGGGCACACAGCGCCCGGGCGCAAAAGACGTTGCGCTGTGCAGGCAGGACAGGTTGGATCAGCAGGTGCTCGATTCCCGCTCCGTCGCCGTCACGGCGCCCGCCGTCCCCCGCGCCTCCGCGCCCGGGGTGATGGCCTCGATCGTCCGTGCCCATCGCCGGATGCTCGCGGTGGTGCTGCCGCTGGCGACCCTCTCCGAGGGGGTCGAGCTGCTGACGCCGATCGTGCTGGGCCTGGTGATCGATCACGGCGTGCTCACCGGCGATCTGCGGCTCACGGTGCTGGGCGCGCTGGGGCTGATCCTGCTCCGGGTGCTGGGCGTTCTCGTGTGGGCATGGATCTTCGTCCAGACGCAGAAGGCCTGCATGTACGAGCGGCACCGGCTGCGCGTGGGACTGACCGGCGCGGTGCTGGACCCCCGTTCGCACCCGGTGCGGCGCCCGGCCGGTGAGGTGCTCTCGATCGCCACCTCCGACGCCGACAAGGCCTCCGACCTGATGGACATGCTCCCGTGGGTGGTGCCCTCGCTGCTGACGGTGCTGGCCGCGGCCGGCTACCTGGCCGCGATGGACATCTGGCTGGGCCTGGCGATGCTGCTCGGGATCGCGGTGATGGTGGTGGTGATCCGGGTGATCACCCCGACCCTGTCGGCCCGCTACGACGATCAGCAGTCACAGGCCGCGGAGGCCGCCGCGACCGCGACCGACCTGGTCCACGGGCTGCGGGTGCTGCAGGGCCTCGGCGTGCAGAGCCGGGCCCGAGCCACCTACCGCCGCCGCTCGCGCTCAGCGCGGCGGGCCGCGCTGGTCAACTCCCGCTACTCGGGGATCTCCTCCGGGCTGACCACTCTGGTCACCGGAGCCATGCTCGCCGTCGTGGTGGTGCTCGCCGCGCTGCGCACCCTGGACGGCTCGCTCTCCCTGGGTGTGCTGATCGCGGTGGTGGGCGTGGCCCGCTACGTGATGGGCATGCTGCAGGGCCTCTCGGGCGTCCCGGTGTGGTGGGCGGGCATGTCCACCTCCGCACGGCGCGTGCGCGACCTCTACACGGACCTGGGGCGGACCGTCGACGATCCGGAGCTGGGACTGGACGTGCTGACCACCCAGCGCGACGAGCGCGGCGACCTCGGCGGCGGGCCGGGCCGGCGCGGCGCCGCCGGCGGCCTGCACCTCCCGCAGCTCTCGGTCGCCGACGGCGAGATCGTGGCCCTGGCTTGCGTCGATGCACGGGATGCCGACGCCATCGTCGATGCAGTCAACGGTCGCACGGCGACCGGGACACACATCGGCGAGCAGCCCCTCACCCCCGGGAACCGCCTCGGACTGCGCTCCGACCTGCTGGTCGAGCCCCATGTCGTGGACCTCTTCGACGGCACCCTGCGTGAGCAGCTCGCCACCCGCGCACCCCGGGGCACCGCGATCGAGGATGACACCTGGGCCGCGGATGCGCTGCGCGCCGCCGGCGCCGAGGACCTGCTGCGGATCCTGCCCGAGGGCTACGACAGCCGGATCCTGGATCGTGGTGCGAACCTCTCGGGCGGGCAGCGCCAGCGCATCGCCCTGGCCCGGGCGGTGGCCGCGGACGCCCCGGTGCTGGTGCTGCACGACCCCACCACCGCCGTCGACGCGGTCACCGAGCAGAACATCGCCGAGGCGCTGATCGCCGCACGCCGCCGCACCGATCGGGCGACGCTGCTGGTGACCCGGGCACCGGCCCTGCTGCAGGAGGCCGACAGGGTGGTGTTCATGCGTGACGGCGCGGTCGTCACCGAGGGCATCCACCAGGACCTGATGGGGCACGCGGAGTACCGGGAGGTGGTGCGGCGATGAGCGGGCTCGACTGGAAGCGTCCGCTGGAGGAGGTGCTCGGCGGCGACGAGACCGCCCGCCGCCAGCTGGCCGAGCATGCGCAGCTGCTGCCGATCGCGGACGCCCGCACCTCCCTGCGATTCATGGCGGCCCGGCTGCGGGAGCACTGGGTCTCGACGCTGCTCACCCTGATGATCACGATCGGCGGTGCGGTCGCCGCCGCGATCCTCCCCCGCCTGATCGGCTCGGCCGTGGACGTGGTCGCCGGCGGCGGGCCGACGGACCGGATCTGGGCGCTCGGCGGGCAGATCCTGGCCGTCGGGGTGATCCAGGCGGTGCTGATGGCGCTGGGCTGGTGGCTGATCTCGGCACTGGGTCAGCGCATCCTCGCCGGCATGCGCGAGGACGTCATCGACCGGGCGCTGGACCTGCCCGCCCAGACCATGGAGATCACCGGGATCGGCGACGCCCTCTCCCGGGTCGCTGATGACGTCGACGTCGCCGCCCGCGCGGTGAACAACCTCGTCCCGAACCTGATCCAGCTGGGCTTCCTGGTGCTGATCACCCTGGTCGGGATGGCGATGCTGTCCCCCTGGCTGCTGCTGATGGTGGTGATCATCGTGCCGATGTACGTGCTCGCAGCCGTCTGGTACCTGCGGCGCACCGGCCCCCTCTACCGCCGGGAGCGGATCGCGATGGGAGCCCGGGCCCAGGGGCTGCTCTCGGCGATCCACGGCATCCCCACCGTGCACGCCTACGGCATCGAGCGACGCGAGACCCGCCACGTCGCAGTGCTCTCGGAGACCGCCTCACTGCTCAACATGCGGGTGATGTTCCTGGTCAGCCGTCTGGTGATCGGTCTGAACGCGCCCGAGAACCTGGCCCTGGCGATGGTGCTGCTGTTCGGCTTCATGATGGTGCAGGTCGGCGGAGCCCCCGTCGGGCTGGTCACCGCGGCCGCGGTCTACCTGGTCACCCTGTTCTGGCCGATGATGGCGGTGATCTTCAACCTCGACGAGGTGCAGTCGGCGCTGGCGAGCTTGGCGAGAATGGTCGGGGTGATCATCTCGATCGACCTCGCCGCCTCCCCCGGCACCGAGCGTCTCGCCGACGCCTCGATCCGGCTCGAGCAGGTCTCCCACGCCTATGGGGAGGACGCGGACGGCGCCGAACGGACCGTGCTGCGCCCGATCGACCTGGACATCGCTCCGGGCGAGGTGGTCTCGCTGGTGGGCGCCTCGGGCGCCGGCAAGTCGACCCTCGCCGCGATCCTGGCCGGCACCCTGGTCCCTCGTCACGGCCGGGTGCTGCACGGCGGGACGGACCTCACCCATGCCGATCTCGAGGCGGTGCGCTCGCACGCCGCGATCGTCAGCCAGGACGTGCACGTGTTCCGTGGCACCCTGCGCGAGGATCTGCGGCTGGCCGCGCCCCGCGCGGACGACGAGGAGCTGCGCGGGGCCCTGCGCCGGGTCGACGCGCTGGCCTGGGTGGACCGGCTCCCCCACGGTCTGGACACGGAGGTCGGGGAGAAGGGCGAGCGCCTCACCGCCGAGCAGTCCCAGCAGCTGGCCCTGGCCCGGGTCGCGCTGCGGGACCCGGGGGTGCTGATCCTCGACGAGGCCACGGCCGACGAGGGCTCCTCCGGGGCCCGGGTGCTCGAGCGAGCCGCGCTCGAGGTGGCCCGCGGTCGCACCGCGATCATCGTCGCCCACCGCCTCTCCCAGGCGCGGATCGCCGACCGGATCCTGGTGATGGCCGACGGGGCCGTGGTCGAGCAGGGCACGCACGACGAGCTGGTCGCCCACGGTGGGGACTACGCACGCCTCTGGGAAGCGTGGTCCGGCTGATCGACGTGCTGTGAGGCACGAACGGCAGGAGATCGGCCAGCAGACGCCGCTGATCGTCAGCCTCGGCGCATCCGCAGCACCAGCATGCCGGCGATGCCGGTGAGCAGGCCGAGCAGGGTCAGCAGTCCGGCGCCGCCGAACATCGCCAACCGGCCCCACGAGGCATCGATCCCCGCGAAGGACAACGGGCCGCTGGTCACGGTCGTCTCCCCGAGATCGAGCACGGATCCCTCGGGGGCGTCCCCGCTCGGTTCCCCTTCGACCTCGAGTGTGAGCACCACCGTGGCCGGTTCGGCACCGGCCGGTTCCGCGTCGGCGGAGCGCTGCAGGCGCTGCAGCGTGACGTAGTGGGTGCCCGGCAACCAGGCCGAGGCGACCGACGGCAGCTCGGAGCCGCGGTTGCCGCGGTCGACCGGGGACGTCATGCCTCCGCCGGCGACCCGGTCACCGGGGGACATCACCCAGCTGCCGCCGTGGACGGTCACCTGCTCCCGCACGGGGTTGAAGGCCCGCAGCGC
This sequence comes from Brachybacterium sp., assembly GCA_030451965.1. GTDB lineage: Bacteria > Actinomycetota > Actinomycetes > Actinomycetales > Dermabacteraceae > Brachybacterium. The sequence goes on from JAKDNE010000191.1 coordinate 4,833, forward strand.
GAGCTCCCCGGCACCCTCGGGCTGGGACGTCACCTCGACGCGCCAGCGCAGCCGCTGCCCCTCCTGCACCCCGATCCGTACGACACCCACCTCGCCGGGCACGAGCTCCAGGATGTAGGAGCCCGGTGCCACCTCGGGCGCCGTCGCGAAGGAGCGGCCCGGCGCGAAGGGTTCGTCCTGGGCGGGCGGCACCGGTCCGGCGCCGGAGTCCTCGACTTCTTCGGTGACCGCAGGCGATCCGCCACCCACTCCCGCGGGCTCGACGGCGATCTGGATCTCGACCGGCAGCGGGCTGTCCCCCGCGCGCGTCCCCGTCCGGGTGATCCGCAGGAACAGCTGGTCGCCGGGGCATCCGTCCCAGCCGACGACGCCCGAGATGGCGGTCGAGGTGATCGGGCCGTCCCCGGTGCGCCATTGGCCGGTCCCGTCGTCGCCGTCGTCCTCGCAGTCCTCGCCCCCGGCGGTGAGGAAGGTGAGGGCCATGGACAGCTCGTCCGCGGTCTCGGGGATGCCGTCGGAGTACGGCGGTGCGGCGACGGTCGTCGCGGCGTGCACCCGCTGCCCGCTGCTGACCGCGATGCGGTAGTACTTCTCGGTGCCCAGGTTCTCGTCATCGCTCTGCCCGCCGAGCGCGAAGATGTCCCGGTGGATCCCTGGCAGCAGCAGGGGCGCCTGGGCCTGGGAGGCGGCACCGGAGACCTCCGGGCCGGCTGCCTGGTACGCGTGGGCGGGTGGCGTCGCGGCTTCGTCGGCCGGGTCCGCCTGCGCTGCGGGCGCAGCTCCGCCCAGGACGAGCGCGAGAGCCAGTGCCAGCGCCGCCACCGGTGCGGCCGCTCTCGTCCCGGTGGTGCGGGCATGTGCTCCGCGTGCTCGCGCTGGGCGGGTCATGCGAACTCCTGGGGTCGGGGACGACGTCGGCGACGACGTCGGGACGGTTCAGAGGCAAGGGTGCCAGACCCGACGCCGACGGACCGCCCCGAGCACGTCCGTGCCCTAGCATGACGACCATCATGTCCGATGTCATCGCCGGCCGTATCGAGCTGCTCCATCCCCTCGCCCGGGGCGCCTCGGGCTCGCTGTGGCGTGCGATCGACCGCCGGTACGGAGCGGCCTGTGCGGCCAAGGTGATGCGCCAGCGCGACGGCGCCGACGTGCTGCGCTTCGTGCGCGAGCAGACGGTCGGCTCCGCCCAGGATCTGGGTCGGCACCCGCACCTGCTGCCCCCCTACACCTGGGTCGCGGAGGACGACACGATCGTGCTGGTGATGCCGCTGGTGCACGGCGGCACGCTCGCCGGGACCCTCGCGGAGCACGGTGCGCTGTCTCCGTCGCTGGTCGCCCAGCTGCTGCGCCAGCTGCTGGACGCGCTCGCGGCGATGCATGGATCCCACTGGGTCCATCGCGACCTCAAGCCCGCGAACCTGCTGCTGGAGGCCACCGGGGACAGCGCTCCGCACCTGCTCCTGGCTGATTTCGGCATCGCGCTGCACGAGAGTGATGTGCGGCTCACGGAGACCGGCTTCGCGCACGGCACCCCCGGCTTCATGGCGCCGGAGATCCTCGAG
>JAKDNE010000192.1 GCA_030451965.1 Brachybacterium sp.
CCCCGCTCACCCCGCTGACGCCCACGCTCTGATCCGGGTGCGCGGTGCTCGGGAGAACAACCTCCGCGACATCTTCCTCGACATCCCCAAACGCCGACTGACGGTGTTCACGGGGGTCTCCGGCTCCGGGAAGAGCTCGCTGGTGTTCCACACCATCGCCGCGGAGTCGCAGCGGATGATCAACGAGACCTACAGCTCCTTCGTGCAGGGCTTCATGGCCTCGCTCTCCCGTCCCGACGTGGATGAGCTGCGGGGGCTGACCACCGCCATCATCGTGGACCAGGAGCGGATGGGCGCCAACGTGCGCTCCACCGTCGGCACCGTCACCGACGCGAACGCCTATCTGCGCACCCTCTTCTCCTCGCTCGCGCAGCCGCATGTCGGCGGCCCGGGCGCCTATTCCTTCAACGTCCCCAGCGTCACCGCCTCCGGGGCGTTGACCGTGCAGAAGGGGGCGCAGGCCGTCGCGGAGAGGACGAGCTTCTCCCGGGTGGGCGGGATGTGCCCGCGCTGCGAGGGCATGGGGCATCTCTCCGACGTGGACCTCGCGGAGCTGTACGACGAGAACCTGTCCCTGGACGATGGGCCGTTCACGATCCCGAACTACGCCGCGGGCGGGTGGTACGTGAAGCTCTTCGCCTCCTCCGGGTTCTTCCCCGCGGACCAGCCCATCCGGTCCTTCACCGAGCAGCAGCTCCACGACTTCCTGCACAAGAAGCCCACCACGGTGAAGATCGACGGGGTGAACATGACCTATGAGGGTCTGCTCCCGAAGATCCGCAAGTCCATGCTGAGCAGGGATCGTGACTCCATGCAGCCGCATGTGCGGGCCTTCGTGGACCGTGCGGTGAAGTTCGTGACCTGCCCCGAGTGCGAAGGCACCCGCCTGGCGGAGCACGCCCGCACCTCCCTGATCGACGGGGTCTCGATCGCCGAGGTCACCGCGTGGCAGATCACCGATCTGGCGGACTGGGTCGAGTCCCTGCGTGCGCGCCACCACGGGCCGACGGTCGCCCCGCTGCTGACGAATCTCTCGGCCCTGCTGTCCTCCTTCGTGCAGATCGGGCTCGGATACCTCTCCCTGGACCGCCCCTCGGGCACGCTCTCCGGAGGAGAGTCCCAGCGCACCCGGATGATCCGCCATCTCGGCTCGGCGCTGACGGACGTCACCTACGTCTTCGACGAGCCGACGATCGGGCTGCACCCCCATGACATCGCCACCATGAATCAGCTGCTGCTGGCCCTGCGGGACAAGGGCAACACGGTGCTGGTGGTCGAGCACAAGCCCGAGATGATCGCGATCGCCGATCATGTCGTCGACCTGGGCCCGCGCGCCGGCAGCCAGGGCGGCGAGCTGCGGTACGAGGGCGACGTGGCCGGGCTCCGCGCCTCGGATACCCTGACCGGTCGCCACCTGGACCGTCGGGTGAGACTGAAGGAGCAGGTGCGGGAGGCGACCGGCGTCCTGGAGATCCGCGGCGCGGACCAGCACAACCTCCGCGACGTCGACGTCGACATCCCGCTGGGGGTGCTGACCGTGGTCACCGGGGTGGCCGGCTCCGGGAAGACGGTGATCGTCATCGAGCACCATCAGGCGGTGATGGCCCACGCCGATCACCTCATCGATCTGGGACCGGGTGCGGGAGCCGACGGCGGCTGTCTCGTCTTCGAGGGCACCCCGAACCAGCTGGTCGCGGACGGTTCAACCCTCACCGGGAAGCACCTGCGCGAGTACGTGAGCGCCTGAGCACACGATGACGGCCCGGGATTCCACGTACTCTGGCCATCGTGTCCCGCCCCGTCCCCGCCGCCCTGACCTCCTGGCTGGAGGTCTTGGAGTGCCCGCACTGCCATCACCCGCTCGGGCTCAGCGACCGCACGCTGAGCTGCCCGTCCGGCCACAGCTTCGACCTGGCGCGGGCCGGATACGTCTCGCTGCTCACCGGTGCTCCGGCGACCAGCGGTGACGACGACACCATGGCCCGGGCCCGGGACAGCTTCCTGGCCACCGGCGCCTATGCGCCGCTGCGCGAGGCGATCGCCGAGCTCGCCCCGGACACCACTGGGCGGGTCCTCGATATCGGTGGAGGTACCGGGTACTACCTCGCCGGACTGCTGGACGAGCTGAAGCAGGCCCGCGGACTGGTCGTCGACACCTCGGTGCGGGCGCTGCGCTTCGCCGCCCGCGCCCATGAGCGGGCCGCCGCAGCCGCCTGGGACGTCTTCACCCGCTTCCCGCTCGCCGACGGATCGGTGGATCTGGTGCTGGATGTGTTCGCCCCGCGCAATCCCTCGGAGTTCGCGCGCGTGCTGGCACCGGGCGGTCACCTGCTGGTGGTGCGGCCGGCGGTGGATCATCTCGCCGAGCTGCGCGCCGCCGTTCCCGGGATGGTGGGCCTGGACCCGCGCAAGGAGGAGCGGCTGCACACCGTGCTGGATCCCCTTTTCACGACGGAGGAGGTGCGGGAGGTGCGCTTCCCTCTGGCAGTGTCGGCCCAGGCCGCCCGGGACCTGGTGGCGATGACCCCGAGCGCCCGGCACGTCGCGCCGGACGCCCTCGAGGAGCTCGTGGACGGGAGCGTCACCGTCTCCGTGGTGGCGAGCCTCCACCGGCGTCGCTGAGGTCCCGCGTCTCACCGGGGTCGGAGGCTCCGGGGACACCCAGCCCCCGTCACCTACCCTGAGGGCTCCGAGACCACCAGGAAGAGGGAGCGTCCGTGGCAGATCGCCGCTGCGTATTCATCGATTTCGACGGCACCTTCGCGCATCGCGGGGTGGCCCCTCAAGCGCATGCGGAGGTCGTCCGGCAGGCGCGTGCGAAGGGGCACGTGATCCTGCTGTGCACCGGTCGCCCGGCCTCGATCGTGGCCCCCGAGGTCGCAGCACTGTTCGACGGGGTGGTGGCCTCCGCCGGCGGTTGGATCCGGGTCGGGGATCAGTTGCTGAAGGATCAGCGCTTCCCCGTGGAGCTGGGTCGGCGGTCGGTCGAGGTGCTCCAGCACCACGACATCCCCTTCAGCCTCGAGACCCCCGAGGCGCTGCTGTGCACTCCCCGTTCCGCCGCCGAGCTGCAGGCTCGGGTACGCCCTCCGCTCCCGGAGGACGGCGTGGGCAACGGTCTGCAGGACCTGCTCGACGCGGTCGTCCTGCCCGAGGACCTGGCCTCCGAGTCGTTCGCGAAGATCTCCCTGTGGGGCTCACCGATCCGGGTGGAGCAGCTGGCCCGCGAGATCGGGCCCGAGGTGGGGGCGCTGCCGAACTCGATCACCGATGACGTCAGCTCCGGCGAGCTGCACCTGGTCTCGGTCGACAAGGCCGACGGGGTGAGGATCGTCGCCGAGCACCTGGGCATGGACCATGCCTCGACGGTGGGAATCGGTGACGGGATGAACGACCTGGGTATGCTGCGCGCCGCCGGGAGCGCGATCGCCGTCGAGGGCGCTCCGGCCGCGGTGCTCGAGGCGGCGGGCGGCGTGAGCGTCCCCGGCCCGCAGCAGCACGGCATCGTCACCGCCTTCGAGCGCCTCGGGCTGGTCTGAGCTCCTCTCCGACGGCGCCCGCGGCGAACGGGTCTCAGCGTCGGTGCAGGCCCATCAGCACCACTCCCGCCGCTGTCACCAGTGCCCCGGCTCCCAGCAGGATGACCCCCTGCGGTGTCATCGCGGCCTGGAACCGACTCTCGAACTCCTGGACGATCGGGCCCAGGAAGGCCACCTGGTCCACGGCGTCGGGCACGACGGCCTCGATCCGGGCACCGAGCCACCACACCCCGGCTCCGGCCAGGATCCCTCCCAGCCCGGCGAGCGCGAGGAGGGTGCGGCGGTGCGCACCGAGGATCAGCGCGAGCACCAGCAGCACGAGTGCGGCAGGACCGGCCCAGTGCGCCCAGGGGGTCACGGCGGACAGCACGGTCAGCAGCGGGAGGTCGGGAACGGTGGCCAGGGTGATGGTGGTGTCCTCCGGGCGGGGGATGTCGATCGGGAGGCGCTCCTCCACCGGGGCGAGGATCCGGTCGATCGCGGGAGCCAGATCGACGTCGAGCCCGGAGGCGCCCGGGGTGAACAGAGCGTGATGCAGCTCAGCCATCGACGCTTCCCAGATCGTCCCGTAGACGTCGGTGCCGGTGAGCTCCGCGGCCTGCTCCTCGGCCAGAGGGGTCAGCTGCTCCTGGATCCAGCCCGGGACGGCGTCGCCGCCGAGGATCTCCTCGACCGCGCTGTCGCTCAGCATGCGCTGGAACGCGGAATCATCGGCCAGGGGCGCCGTGATGGCCAGGAAGCCGTCTTCCTCGACCACGTTGTCGTCGATCCAGGTGGCCGGCAGCCAGAGGGCTGCGAGCACGGTGGCGCCCAGCAGCAGGGCGAGAGCGATGAGGTCACGGGCGGTGGTCACGCGCCCACGTTACCGGGAGGGTGCCCCGCGGGCACCCGCCACAGGTCCGGTCGGTGGCCGGGCCGGCGGTGCCGAGGCGAGCACAGGAGCGGCCCCGTCCCAGGTGTCATGGGGCGGGGCCGTCGTGGTGTGCGGGCTCAGCCGACGCGGATGAAGGTCCAGCTGCCGGAGTAGATGTTCCGCTCGGAGGTGTCCACGCGGCTGTTGCCGGCGTCGACGAACTGGTTGCCGCCCGCGTAGATGCCGATGTGGCCGGGCTTGTAGACCAGGTCGCCGGGCTGCGCCTGCGAGCGCGGGATCACAGTGCCGGCGGCGGCCTGGCCGGCGGCGCCGCGCGGCAGGTTGATGCCGTGCTGGGCATAGACCCACTGCACGAAGCCGGAGCAGTCCCAGCCCGAGCTGGAGGTGCCGCCGTAGACGTACGGGGTGCCGACGCCGGAGCGTGCGGTGGCGAGGATCGAGCTGCCCTTGCCGGCAGCCGGCGCCGGGGCGGACTTCTGCTTCTGCGAATCCTCGGAAGAAGAAGAAGAAGAGGAGGAGGAAGAGGAAGAAGAAGAGGACGAGGACGAGGAAGACGAGGACTGCTCGGAGGAGGAGTCGTCCTGCTCGTTGCTGCGGCTGGAGCGATCCGTGGACCGCGAGGAGCTCTCGTCCTGGCGGGTCTCGGTGCCCTCGTCGTCCTGCTGCTCGGCCTCGCGCTCGGCGGCGGCGCGCTCGGCGGCCTCACGCTCAGCGGCCTCGGCGGCGGCGATCTCCTCCTCCGTGGGGCCGACCTCGATGGAGATGGCACCGGCGACGGGGGCGAGGGCGGGCTCCGCATCCTCGGCAGCGGACTCGGCGGCGGGAATGCCGACGGCGGGCGCGACGGCGGGAGCGATCACCGACGGAGCGGCCTCGGCCTGGGGGGCATCGGCCTGGGTCTCCGCCGTGGCGGCGGAGGCGCCGCCGAACAGCATCGCGGCGGCCATGGCGGCTCCGGCACCTGCACGGCCCGCGCGGGCGGCAGGGGTCACGGCGCGCGCGGTGCGACGGTGGGTGTGGTTCGCAGTCTTCGACACGTATGGCTCCCAGCCCCCGGAACTATGCCCTCGCGCGTGTGGACGTCTCGCTTCCCGGTCCGGTGCGCGACGGGGCTCTCCGGTGGGAATGCCACGACTCTTCTCGCCGAGGCACGCCCTCGAGACTAGGTGCCCGACACCCGGTTCGTCAGGGTGACTGGAAGGTTCTGGGGAGAGTTTGACGGAGCCTTTACCCGGCCGCGAGCGCCGCCACATGGAGCTGATCGGCGACGGCCTCCGTCACCGCGACCTCACCCCCGTCGGGACCGGTCAGCATGAGGCTGCCGCCCACCCGCTCGACGCTCAGCTCCACCCCCGGAAGAATGCCGTGACGTGCGAGTTCACCGAGCAGCTCGACATCGCTCTGGACCCGTTCACCGATCCGCGCCAGTCGCACCCGGAGACTCTGGCCGTCGGCGACGCTCCCACTGAGCTCCTGGCTCGGAGTGGACGCGTCTTTACCTTCTTCAGTGGCCTGGGTCTCCTTGATCCCGAGGGCTGCGAGGCCGGGGATCGGGTTGCCGTAGGGGTCCAGGTACGGGGGTGAGACCTGCTGCGCGATGCGCTTCTCGACCTCGAGGCTCATCACGTGCTCCCAGCGGCAGGCCTCCTCATGGACGTGGGCGTAGTCCAGCCCGATCACGTCCAGCAGATGCCGCTCGGCCAGGCGGTGCTTGCGCATCACATCGGTGGCGACCTCGGAGCCCTCGTCGGTGAGCCGGATGCGTCGCTGGTCATCGAGGTACAGCAGCCCGTCGCGCTCCATCCGCGCGACCGTCTGGGAGACCGTGGGGCCCGAGTGGCCCAGCCGCTCGGCGATCCGAGCTCGCATGGGGGCGATGCCGGCCTCGTGGAGCTCGAACACCGTCTTCAGATACATCTCCGTGGTGTCGATGAGATCTCCGGACACAGGTCCCCTCCT
>JAKDNE010000193.1 GCA_030451965.1 Brachybacterium sp.
GCGACGACTACGAGGTCTCGCCCGTTCTGCGCCTGATGATCGGCCCGGACACGGCGCGCGAGTTCATCGCGCTGTACCGCGAGGCCGGGGTGAGCGCGCTCGAGGTCCCCGAGAGCGACTCTGCCCAGGAGCCGGCCGACGGAGCCTTCGAGGGCGCCGCCGACGGAGACGACTGACCTGTCGGTCGGCCCGGCGTGTCCGGGTGAGGCGGCACGGCGCCATCGCGCGGCGGCCCCGCAGGGCTCGGGCGCGCAGCCCGCGGCGGACCCTTCCTGTGATCTGGAACGCTTTCTGCGCGATGTCCCGCCTCTGTCGCGTGCCTGAGGGGCGGTCGGATCCGGGTTTCCCCCGCGATCGGCAATTGCGGACCATCGGCGTCACGAAATAAGGTCAGGCTCACCTAACCGTCGACCCTCGGCGGCCCCCACCCCGGAGGAACCGTTGTGACGCTCTCCCGTCGTGCGCTCGTCGCCCTGTCCGTGCTCGCTGTCCCCGCCCTCGCCTCCTGCTCCGGCAGCAACGCCGATGCCGCTCGCGGCAAGGGCGCAGGCGATGCGTTCCAGGCGACCATCCCGCACCTCTACGGCGAGACCGTGCTCGAGGCGACGCCGACGAGGATCGCGACCGTCTCCTGGGTCAACGCGGACACGCTGCTCGCCCTCGGCCTGGTCCCGGCAGGCATGCCCACCGTGACCTGGGGCGGCAACGACAACGGCTCCACCGACTGGATCGACGCCGCCCTCGAGGAGCTCGGCGCCGGCTGGGGCAGCGAGAACGCCACCTCGACGTACGACGAGTCCGACGGGATCAACCTCGACGAGATCGCGGCGGTGGTGCCGGACCTCATCGTCGCCGCCTACTCCGGGATCACCGAGGAGGAGTACGCCCAGCTGAGCAAGATCGCCCCCACGATCGGCCCGCTGGCCCCGAACTACACCGCCTCCTGGGAGGACGTGCTGGCAGCGGTCGGCACCGCCACCGGCCTGTCCGAGCAGGCCGCAACGCTGACCGAGCAGATCACCGAGGACCTCGCCGCGGTCGGGGAGGAGAACCCCGCGGTCGCCGGGGCCACCTTCATCGCCGGCTCCCTCGGCCTGACCGACAACTCCATCGCCCTGTACCTCGGCGGGGACACCCGTTCGCGGTTCTTCACCTCGCTGGGGATGACGCAGGCCGACGTGGTCACCGAGAGCACCCCCGACTCCGAGACCTTCTACCTCGAGTGGTCCGCCGAGCGGGCCGACGAACTGGTCTCGGATCTCGTCTACTCCTGGGCCGCGCCCGGCACCACCGTCGAAGACTTCCAGGCGAATCCGCTGTTCGCGCAGATCCCGGCGGTCGCCGACGGCGGCGTCGTGCTCACCGACGACGACCACCTCACCCTGTCGATCTCGGCGGCCAACGCCCTCAGCCTGCCCTGGGCGCTGGAGCACTTCGTGCCCACGGTCGTCGAGGTCGCGCAGAGCGTCCGCGGCTGACCGGCCACGGTGCACCGTTCCACCCCGCTCGTGCTCGCCGGGGGCCTGCTGGCCCTGGCGGTCGCCTGCCTGCTCTCGCTGATGATCGGTGCCCGCACCGTCTCCCCGAGCACCGTGGTGGAGGCGCTGCGCGCCTATGACGGCTCTCTCACGGACCATGTGGTGATCCGCTCGCGGCTGCTGCGCACGCTCGCCGGGATCGCCGTCGGCGCGGCGCTGGCCGTGGCCGGGGCCGCGATGCAGGGGATGACCCGCAACCCGCTCGCCGATCCCGGGATCCTCGGGATCAACGCCGGAGCCACCACCGCCGTCGTGGCCGGGGTGTATCTCATCGACGCCTCCCAGGTGGCCCAGTTCACGGCGCTCGCCCTGCTCGGCGCCGCACTGGGCACCGTCGTGGTCTACGCCGTCGCCTCCCTCGGCCGCGAGGGGGCCACCCCGGTCAAGCTCGCGCTCGCCGGGGCCGCGCTCACCGCCGGCCTCGGCTCCGTGGTCAACGCCCTGGTCATGATCGACGACTCCTCGCTGGACCGGCTGCGCTTCTGGCAGGTCGGCACCCTCGGGGCCCGCAGTCTCGCGGACATCTCCCGGGTCGGCGTGCTGATGGCGATCGGCGCCGTCGTGATCGTCCTGATGGCCGGAGTGCTCAACGCCCTCGCCCTCGGGGACGACGCCGCAGTAGGACTGGGGGTGAAGGTGGGTCGGGCCCGAGCGCTGTTGGGCACGGCGATCATCCTGCTGTGCGGCGCGGCGGTCGCGCTCGCCGGCCCGATCGCCTTCCTGGGCCTGGTGGTCCCGCACGCCGCCCGGCTGCTCGTCGGCGGCGACTACCGCCGGATCGTGCCGCTGTGCCTGCTCGGCGGCCCGGTGCTGCTCCTGCTGGCCGACACCGTGGGCCGCGTGATCGCCCCGCCCGCCGAGGTGCAGGTGGGCGTGATGACCGCCCTGGTCGGCGTGCCCGTGTTCATCGTCGTGATCCGTACCCGACGGCAGGTGGGACTGTGACTGCCACCGCCCCGCGCCCGCGCCGCAGCCCACGCAGCCGCCGCACCGTCCTGGTGACGACCACGGCCGGACTGCTGCTGCTCGCCCTCATGATCGTGCGAGTGCTGGTGGGCACCCCGATGGTCCCGCTCGACCTCGCCCTGCGGGCGATCGGCGGCGAGGCCGTCCCCGGGTACTCCTTCATCGTGATGGACCACCGCCTGCCCACTGCGGTGGTCGCACTGCTGGCCGGCGCCGCCTTCGGGCTCTCCGGCACCGTCTTCCAGACCCTGCTGCGCAACCCGCTGGCCAGCCCCGACGTGATCGGGGTGACTCTCGGCTCCTCGGCCGGGGCGGTGATCGCGATGGCGTTCTTCCAGGCCGACGGCCGGGCCCTGTTCTGGTTCGCGCTGCTGGGCGGCCTGCTCACGGCCATGCTGCTGGTGGCTGTCGCCGGGGCGGGCGGACCGGGAGCCAGCGGCGGCGCGGACAACCGCTTCGTGCTGGTCGGGATCGGTGTCGCAGCCGCCCTCGGCGCACTCATCTCTTACCTGCTGACCCGGCTGTCGCTGCAGTCGGCGGGCGACGCCCTGCACTGGATGATCGGATCGCTCTCCTCTTCGACCTGGGACCGGGCGGCGGTGCTGGCCGGCGCGCTGGTGGTGCTGATCCCGGTCCTCGCCCTGCTGGTGCCGCGCCTGCGGATCCTGCAGCTGGGTGACGACACCGCCACCAGCCTCGGCCTCTCCGCCCCCCGCACCCGCGTGGCGCTGATCCTGGTGGCGGTGACCCTGTGCGCGCTGACCGTCGCGGTCACCGGACCGCTCGCCTTCGTGGCCTTCCTCGCCGGACCGATCGCGCAGCGGCTCGCGGGCCGCCCCAGCTTCCCACTGGCCGCCGCGGTCGGCGCCGTGATCGTGCTGCTGGCCGACATCGCCGGGCAGAACCTCTTCGGCGGCACCGAGCTGCCCGCCGGGGTGATCACCGGCGCGCTCGGCGCCCCGTTCCTGATGTGGATGCTCACCCGTACCCCGACCTCCGGATCCGGAAGGTGACCTCACGACCATGGCACTGATCGAAGCCCAGCACCTGCACCTGGCATACGACCGGCGGGAGATCGTCCGCGATCTCAGCCTGGCGCTGCCCGAGGAGCGGATCACGATCATCGTGGGCGCCAACGGCAGCGGCAAGTCGACCCTGCTGCGCGGCATGTCCCGCCTGCTCACCCCGCGGAGCGGCGGTGTGGTGCTGGATGGTCGCGACCTCCACTCCCTGCGCGGGAAGGAGCTCGCGCGCCGGTTGGGACTGCTGCCGCAGTCCCCGATCGCGCCCGACGGCGTCACCGTGCGCGAACTGGTCTCCCGCGGCCGGTTCCCCCATCAGGGACTGATCCCGCAGTGGTCGAAGGAGGACGAGCGGGCCGTGTCCGAGGCGCTCGCGGCCACCCGCACCGATGCGCTGCAGGAGCGGCTGCTCGAGGAGCTCTCCGGCGGGCAGCGGCAGCGGGTCTGGATCGCGATGGCGCTCGCCCAGCAGACCGAGGTGCTGCTGCTGGACGAACCCACCACCTTCCTCGACGTCACCCACCAGCTCGAGGTGCTCGACGTGGTGCGCGACCTGAACCGGGAGCGGGGCACCACCGTCGGCATCGTCCTGCACGACCTCAACCTCGCCGCCCGCTACGCCGATCACCTGGTCGCCGTCCGCGCCGGCGAGATCCATTCCCAGGGCTCCCCGGCCGAAGTCATCACCGCGCAGATGGCCCACGAGGTCTTCGCGCTGGACGCCCATATCGCCACCGACCCCGTCACCGGCAGCCCGATGGTGCTGCCCCGCGGACGGGACCGCACCCCATCACCCCACCACCACGAGGAGGACCATGTGTCCATCACGACCGATCCCGCGCCGCCCGCCGCGCTGGTGCCCGCCCTGGAGCACTCCAGCACGCTCGCCTTCGAGCTCACCGTCGCCGCGCGTCGCACGCTCGGCCCGTCCCTGGTGCGCTTCACCTTCACCAGCGCCGACCTCGAGCACTTCGGGACCAATTCCCACGCGTTGGACCTGCGGGTGAAGCTGATCATCCCCGGGCCGCAGGCGAGCGCCGACCACTTCGCCATGGTGCGCCCCGAGGGCCGTCTGGACCCCGCCACCCATGCCCAGTGGTACCGCGACTGGCTGCAGATCGATCCCGCCGACCGCGGCTGGATGCGCACCTACACCGTGCGCGAGCACCGCGCGGCCGGCCATCCCGGCAACCTCACCGCGCAGCCGGAGATCGACATCGACGTGGTCCTCCACCTGGACCCGGTCGAGCAGCCGGGCCAGGGGGTCGCGGCCCGCTGGGCCCGGGACGCGCAGGTGGGGGACACCGTCTCCCTGCTGGGCCCCAACCGGCACCTGGTGGGCCCCGACTACGGCGGGATCGAGTTCCGCCCCGGCACCGCCCGCACCGTGCTGCTGGTGGGCGACGAGACCGCGCTGCCCGCCATCGGATCCATCCTCGAGGCGCTGCCCGCCTCGATCAGCGGCCACGCCCTGATCGAGGTGCCCGAGGCCGGCGACGCCCAGCAGCTGCTGAGCCGCTCCGGGGTGCAGGTGACCTGGCTGCCGCGGGAGGGCCGACCGCACGGCGAGCTGCTCGACGCCGCGGTGCGACGGGTGATGAGCGAGAACAACGCCCAGGCGTTCCGCGACGCCGCGGCCGACGGCCCTGCGGCCGCCGGCTCTGCGACGACGTCGGTGGAGCTCGAGGACGTTGACGTCGACGAGACCATCCTGTGGGAGACCACCACCGGTCATGACGCCTTCTACGCCTGGCTCGCCGGCGAGGCCTCCGTGATCAAGACCCTGCGCCGGCACCTGGTCAGCGAGCTGGGACTGGACCGCACGCAGGTGTCCTTCATGGGGTACTGGCGGCAGGGGCGCGCCGAGCACTGAGGGGTCGGGCGGACTCCAGAGTCACCGGACCGTCCGCTGACCCAGCGGTCGGAGCTTACCGCCGGCACTGCGGGCATGCCAGGATCGGGCGCCAGGACGCAGGCGAACACTGGGCGCGGACCGGGCTTCGTCCAGCACTCGCGACGGGAAATCGGGCACCGTTAAGACGAATCGGGCACCGTGAAGACGATAAGTCTCCGGCAGGCTACGGACCTCGTCCGTTTCTGGCCCTGCTCGTGAACAGTCTCGCGGTCCTCTCCACCGTGTTCTTGGCATACCTGGTGGGCGAAGCCACTCGCCGTCTCCTTCACGGCCGGTCCCGAACGTGACCGACGAAATAGCCGCCTTTGCGGTGACAGTCTCGGTTCGTGCTGCCGAATCGTTCGAGTAGGCGATTGCAGAGTCATGGCAGTGGAAGCGCCCGTAGTCTCGGATACAGTGGACAACAAATCGCGGGACCTCGTCCGCGACGGACAGGATGGCTCTCTCATCGAGCCGGCGACAGAGGAGCCTTCATGGGTCGGCTCGGCGTGCTTCTGGAGGATCCCGCCACAGCGCAGTAGATGGGCGCGATCGCCGAAAACTGCATGGCCGAGGCCTCTCTTGCTCCGCAGCTTCACAAGCGCTTGGGAGGCTGCATTTCGCGAGACGCCCGTCCACGATCGGTAGACACGCCCACGGTGGTGGGGAGCCTGCCCGCCACCGTTGGTCGCGCCGGTCCTCCACGAGTGACCCCGGACCTGTGCAGCCGGAGTGAGGTCTGTCGCGCTGACCTGGGCTGAATGGCAGGCGTCGTTATGATGAACGCCAGGTTGCGAACCCGCGGCCGTGAGAGACCGCTCTTGGCGAGATTGGAGCAGGCATCTTGACCGCAGGAGAGGCAGAAACGGCACAGCTGGTACCGCCGCCACTGAAGCGCACCTTCGACCAGGCATCGGTCGACGTTG
>JAKDNE010000194.1 GCA_030451965.1 Brachybacterium sp.
CTCGACCACATCGTTATCGCCGGTCCTGACCTGGCCGAGACCGTGGACTGGTTCCGCGAGCTCACCGGCATCACCGCCGCCCCCGGCGGCGCCCACCCCACCGGCACCGCCAATGCTCTGGTCGCCCTCACCGTGAAGGGTGAGCCGCGCCCGCACTATCTCGAGCTGATCGGCCCCGACCCGGCGCGGGAGGGGGAGGAGCTGCCGAAGACCTTCAGCATCAACCGCCTGAAGAAGCCCACCCTCATCACCTACGCCGTGCATCCGAGCCGGATCGACCAGGTCGTCGAGCACGCCCGCGCCGAGGGCTTCGACCCCGGTGACGTGCAGGATCTCTCCCGCCGCGCCGCGGACGGCACGGAGCTGCAGTGGCGGCTCACCCAGGCACATGCCCCGCGCAACTACGGAGTCCCCTTCCTCATCGACTGGGGCGAGACCACCCAGCCGGGCCTGGGGGACCTGCCCTCGATCGAGCTGGTCTCCTTCGAGCGGATCGAGGTCAACCCCGGCCCGCAGCAGAAGGCGACCGACGCGCTCGGCCTCGGCGACGGGGTCGCGGAGATCCGTGAGGCTCAGGGCTCCCGTTTCGTGCTGCAGCTGCGCACCGAGGACGGCCGCGAGATCGAGATCTGAGGAGGGTGCCTCAGCCCTCGTCGTTCCCGGCCCGCGTGTAGCGCAGCAGCAGCTCGTCGCCGGCCTGCAGCACGGCGGCGAGCTCCATCGTCGTGGGCGCGGCCTGCGGCGAGTGGGCGATGCGGGCCGACGGGCCCGCTTCGAGGGTCGGGGCGAGGGTGAGGCACAGCTCGTCGACCACGTCGGCCGCGAGGAACGACCCGAACAGGGTGGGCCCGCCCTCGGAGTGGATCCGCGCCAGCCCCCGTCGGCCGAGCTCCTCGCGCACCCTGACCGGATCCACCTCGGTCTCGCCCACCTCGACGACGTCCGCCACCTCCGCGAGCGCCGCCCGCCGCTCCGCCGGTGCCTCGGCGACGGTGAGCACGAGCGGTCGCACCGGAGCCTCGGTGAAGATCGATGAGTCGGGGTCCAGATCCAGGCGACGGGTGAGCAGCGCGAACACCGGCTGCGGGGCGAGACCGTGCTCCACCCGCCAGCGCTCGGACTCCTCAGGCAGTCGCATCGCGCCGTAACCCTCGGCGCGCGCGGTCCCCGCACCGAGCAGGAGCACGTCGGCCCAGCGGCGCAGCAGCTCGAAGACGCGGTGGTCGGCGTCATCACCGAGCCCGCCGGAGAGCCCGTCGCGGGTGACGGCCCCGTCGAGGCTGGAGACGAAGTTCATCCGCAGCCAGGGCCCGGCCGGCGGGGCATAGCCCTGCAGCAGCTGGTCGTCGGTCAGCGCCGTGCCCGGGAGGGGCCAGAGCGAGTGGATCGAGGTCATGCGGTGCCTCCTGAAGGGCGGCCGGGATCAGGGTCAGGGGATGACGACAGTGCGCGCAGGTCCACGCGTCGGCCGCGGAAGGGGACGTGCTCGTGCGCGAGCAGGGAGGGGGCGGTCCCGCCGTGGCAGGTGGCCGGAGTGCCGTCGGCGCGGACGACGCGCCACCAGGGGATGTCCTCGAGGGCGGCGATGTGGCGGCCCACCTGACGCGGATGCAGGCCGGTCTCGACAGCGATGTCGCCGTAGGTCATCACCTGGCCGGGACGGATCCTGGCGGCGACGGCGCGGACGGCCTGACGGGGATCCTCCACGACGACTCCTCTCCATGGCCCACTTCCTTGGTCCGCTGCGCGCCCGTTCTGCCGCTCGTGCTGCAGTGCGCATCGGCGGCGCCGGGGATGCCGTCGCGGCCGGTGGGGCGGTTCCTGCCCGCACTGTAGTCCGACACCGGAGTCGGCCCGGAGGTGACGACCGAGACAGGGACGACGGCCCCGCAGCGGGTCTATGGTGAAAGTGGCGAGCCCGGGACCCACGGCACGGTCAGCAGGCGGCGCCGACCCGTAGGACGCACGGGATCGGAGGTGATCACCGTCAGCGGGCCGGAGCGCCCCGCGTCCCCGCCGCCGAACGCACGATGACGTGCCCCCGGTGCCCGAGCCGGTACCACCGGTCCGGCCAGCACCTCGCGGCATCGCACGACACAGCGGCCGGGACCTCCGCGCCGCCGACGCATCCAGCGAAGGAGCTCCACCATGTCCGATCCGCTCTTCCCCCAGGCCACCCCTGCAATCGGCGCTCGCCGGAAGGAACTCGCCCCGACGGTCGACGCTGCTTTCAACGCCTTCAGCAAAGCCGTCTTCGCCGACGGCGCCCTGCCCGGCAGCACGAAGCAGCTGATCGCCGTGGCCGTCGCCCACGTGACCCAGTGCCCCTACTGCATCAAGGGGCACACCCGTCTCGCCTCCCGGGCCGGCGCCACGGACGAGCAGATCATGGAGGCGATCTGGGTCGCCGCCGAGATGCGCGCCGGCGGTGCCTACGCCCACTCCACCCTCGCCCTGGACGTGCTGGACGACCACGAGCACCACGCCTGACCCGCTCCCGGCGCCGACGATCGCACCGCCCCGTCACCTCCCGCCTCGCTGGAGGTGACGGGGACATGGGGACCTCTCCCCATCGCCAGATCCCCTCCTGCTCTCTAGCATCGTGACCAGCCATGGGCCACCGTGCGCACGAATGAGGGAAGGGGCGGGACGATGAACGCATTCTTGGGAGCTGACGCCGAGCATCTCGAGCAGCACGCCACCGTGATGCAGAACGCCTCCCGGCGGCTCCTCGAGCTGCAGGAGCAGCTCGCCTCACTCGTGAGGGACGAGACCATCTGGCGCGGCAGTGATGCCGAAGGCTTCCGCGAGCGCTGGGAGTCCGAGGCCCGTCGGGCGAGCGAGCAGGTGGCCGACGAGATCGCGCGGCGCGCCTCCGAACTCGAGCGGCACGCCTCGGAGCAGGAGAGCACCTCCTCCGACGGCGGCGGCGGAATCCTCGGAGCGATCGGTGGCGGTCTCGGCGGTGCCGCCGGTGCCGGCGGCGTCCTCGGCGGCATCGGCGCAGCAGCGGGCACGGCAGGTGGTGCGATCGCCGGTGGGGTCGGCGGCGCAGTCGGGGCGGCCGGTGGCCTTGTCGGTGGCGGCGTCGGTAGCGCGGCAGGCGTGGCCGGTGGTCTCGTGGGTGGTGGTGTCGGCGGTGCGGCAGGTGCTGCCGGTGATCTGATCGGTGGTGCAGGCGGGAGCGCGGGTGGTGCGGCCGGCGTGGCCGGTGGTCTCGTCGGCGGTGGTGTCGGTGGCGCGGCGGGTGCCGCGGGGGGTGTGCAGTCCGGGCTCGATCCGATGAACGGCACCGCCGGCGGACTCTGAGCCGGTACGGGACGCCTCCGCTCCGCTACGGTGCCACGTTGTAGTTGACCCGGAACAGGTTCCCGGGGTCGTACTGCCGCTTGACCTGCTGCAGCCGGCGATACGTCTGCTCGCCGTAGGCACTGCGCGTGAGGTCGGAGAGGGGCCGCGTGTACTCGCGGGCCCGGAAGTTCACGTACTCGCCCTGCTCGCCGAGCCGCTTCATCGCCCCCTCGGCCTGCTCGGCGAAGGCGGTGAAGCGGGCATCCTGGTCCGGTTCGTGCCAGTACCCGTTGACCGTCATCCAGAAACGGGCGGAGCGGTTGGGGAAGGCCGTCGACTGCTCGGGCACACGGGCGAAGGCCCCGCCCAGATGGTGGATGTCCACAGAGGTGCCCCGCCCGGGCAGCGCCGCGGCGATCGCGGTGATCGTGTCCAGCGCGTCCTCATCCATCCGGGAGAACGCGGTGTTGCGCCAGAACCCACGCGCCTCCTCGGTGAAGAGCGCATCTGCCGCGCTCTGCCACTGCGGCCAGGAGATCGGACCGACGTCGATCTCATCGGGCGGCGCCACCCGACGCAGCCGCTCCAGCAATGCGCGCCCGCGCGCCTCGTCCTCACCCACCCAGGTGCAGCGCAGCAGCAGCCACGGCTCATCACCCATCCCGCGCTCCTGCGGCATCACCATCACCGTGAGGATCGAGGTGAGCGCATCGGGGAGGTCGCGGCTCCAGCGCTCGAAGGCCGCGAACGCCCGACGCCACTGCGCGGGCCGATAGTACAGAGTCGCGCCGAGCACCGGATCGGGCAGCTGCACCGCCTTGTAGATGAAGGACGTGACCACCCCGAAGTTGCCGCCGCCCCCGCGCAGCCCCCAGAACAGCTCCGGATGCTCACTCGCGCTCGCCGTGATCTGCTCCCCGTCAGCGGTGATCAGCTCGGCCCGCACCAGGCGGTCCAGTGCCAGCCCCGCCCGACGCACCAGCCAGCCCACACCTCCGCCGAGCGTCATCCCGGCGATCCCGGGGGTGGAGACCGTCCCCAGCGGCACGGCCAGGTGAAACGGTGCGGTCGCCGCGTCGACGTCGCCCGTGCGAGCCCCGGGCGCGGCCGTCACCAGCCGAGTCGCCGGATCCACGGTCACCTCCCGCAGCTCGCCGAGGTCCAGCACGATCCCGTCGTCGACCGTGCCGAGACCCGCATTGCTGTGCCCGCCGCCGCGCACCGCCAGCGGCAGCCCGGTCTCGCGGGCCGCCTCCAGCACGGGCGGGATATCCGCCAGGGAGGCGGCACGGACGATGAGCAGCGGATACCGGTCGATCAGCTGGTTCCACACCTCCCGGACCTCGTCGTACCCCGTCTCGCCGGGCTCGAGCACCCGGCCCCGCACCCGGCTCCGCAGCCGGCGCAGGGCAGGAGTCGCCTCAGGGATCGGGAATCCGCCCGTCGTGGACGACATGTAAGCCTGCGCTTTCTGCACCGGTGCGTGAGCAGCTCGCCCGAGCCCCGTGCTTGTCATCCGCGGGCGGCGACACCCCGGCCACCGAACAGCCGACAGTGCGGCCCGCGGAACCTGCCGTGAACTGCATTGATCGTACGGTTGACCGTACTCCGGGTGATCGTGCCGAGCAACGGACCACCGGGCCCACGCCGACTCTGCGACAGTAGGAACAACCATCGAGCACAGTGGACCTGCCAGGACCGCGACAGCGGATCCCGAGTCGCTCATCCTCCCGAACCGGGCAGCTCCTCCGCCCGACCCGCACCTGTTGTCACCCCGAAGGAGACCCATGCCCACCCTCGCCGAGCTCGACGCGATCACCCAGGCCGACCTGATCGCCGCCGGCGCGACCCGCTGGTCCCGCGGCGGAGACGTCATCGGCGCGTTCGTCGCCGAGATGGACTTCGGCATCGCCGAGCCCATCACCCGTCGCCTCCACCAGGAGGTGGACCGCGGTGCCTTCGGCTATCTGCCCGCACGACAGGTGAGCGAGCTGCAGCAGGCCACCGCCGGGTTCCTGCGCCGTCGGACGGGGTGGGAGGTCGCGCCCGAGGACATCCACGAGATGCCGGACGTCATCGCGATCTTCGGGGCGGTGCTCGAGCACTTCCTCGCGCCGGACGCGAAGATCATCGTCCCCACCCCGGCCTACATGCCGTTCCTCGAGGTGCCCGCGCTGCACGGCCGCGAGATCATCGAGGTCCCGATGCCGCGGGACGAGAACGGGCGCCACCACTACGACCTCGACGCGATCGAGGCCGCGTTCGAGGCGGGAGGTGGACTGTTCGTCCACACCAACCCCCACAACCCCACCGGGCGGGTGATGACCCGCGAGGAGCTCGAGCCGCTCGCCGCGCTGGTGGACCGCAAGGGCGGGCGAGTCTTCTCCGACGAGATCTGGCTGCCGCTGGTGCTCGAGGGCGAGCACGTCCCCTACGCCGCCCTGAACGACACCGCCGCCGGGCACACGATCACCGCGGTCGCCGCGTCCAAGGCCTTCAACCTGCCGGGGCTGAAGTGCGCGCAGCTGATCACCAGCAACGACGCCGACCGGGAGCACTTCGTCGAGGTCGGACACTTCGACCGCCACGGCGCCGCGAACCTCGGCCTCGCCGCCACCTGCGCCGCCTATGACGAGGCGGGGGAGTGGCTCGACGACATCCTCGCCTACCTGCGCCGCAACCGTGACGCCGTCACCGAGCTGGTCGCCGAGCTGCTGCCCGAGGCACGAGTGACCACGCCGGAGGGCACCTACGTGGCCTGGCTCGACCTGCGTGAGTACGGCATCACCGGCTCCCTCCACGACCACCTGCTCGAGCACGCCCGCGTCGAGTGCACCGAGGGCACCGCCTGCGGCGCGGTCGGGGAGGGGCACGTGCGGCTGATCTTCGCGATGCCGCACCCGCTGCTGGTCGAGGCGATCACGCGCATCGCCCGGGTGCTGGAGCCGGGAAGAGCCGCATGATGTCGACGCAGAGCGGGCCGAGCTCGCCCAGCGGCGCCGGCACCGGCTCCGCCCTCTTCTCCCATGCCCCGGAGCCGGAGCCCGACACCAC
>JAKDNE010000195.1 GCA_030451965.1 Brachybacterium sp.
GGCTGTTGGTCCTGGCCCACGGGCAGGAGAGAAGGGATGATGGGACCAGCGGCGCACCGTCCTTTCCCCGCCCCCGCGCCGACCGTCGTACGACGAAGGAGGCAGGAGATGACCGCCACGGCATCAGGACACCGCAGGGCCCCACGCATCGGCTTCGTGGCCCAGATCGAGCACACGGACATCCGCTCCGACGGACGGTCCGTCACCAGTCGCGGCCTCGAGGAGGGCATCGACCTGTTCCTCACCGCCGAGGACCTCGGGTACGACGTGGGCTACGTGCGCACCCGCCACCTGCAGGGCACGCTCTCCTCGCCGCTGCTGTTCCTCGCAGCGCTGGGGCGCCACACCGCACGCATCGAGCTCGGCACCGCCGTGATCCCGCTGCGCTTCGAGAACGCCGGCCGGCTCGCCGAGGACCTGGCCACCGCGGACCTGCTCACCGGGGGCAGGCTCCGACCCGGGGTGAGCTCCGGCTACTCGGCGCACGAGGCCATGTACACCCGCGCCTTCGGGGCGGTGCCGGAGCGTGCTGAGCACGTGGACCGCGTGCTGCACGATCTGGTCTCACTGCTGGACGGCGAGATCGTCGCGGGTGCCGACCGGCACGTCGAAGAGGTCGCGGCGGGAAGCCCGCTGCGGCTGCAGCCGCAGGTGCCCGGGCTCCGCAGCCGGCTCGCCTACGGCGCTGCCGATCCGCGACGGGCGGCACTGGCGGGCCATCTCGGGCTCCGTCTCCAGCTGGCCACCATGGCGCCGGACGACGGATCGGGACGCCCCTTCGCACAGCTGCAGCTCGACGCGCTCGAGGCGTATCGCAGCGCATCGCGGGAGGCGGGTCACGGCGAGGGGCATGTGATGGTCAGCCGCCAGATGCTCCCGGTGCGCAGCGACGCCGAGCTGGAGCGCTACATGACTCTGCTCCCCCGGGAGCGTGCCGCGGATCCACGGGTCGTCGGCGAGCACCACGGCCAGGAGATCGGTGGGCACGACGCGGTGTTCAGCGAGGTCGTGCTCGATCAGCCCGCGACGGTCGCCCAGGCGCTGTGGGAGGACCCGGCGGTCCGCGCCGCTGACGAGGTCGTGCTGGTGCTCCCTCCCGGAGCCCCGGCGGCCGATCAGCAGGAGCTGCTGCGGACCTTCGGGGCGCTGGTCGTCCCACCGCTGCAGATGGTGCTCGGCGGCGGCGAGACGGGCTGAGCCCGTCGCACCGCCGCCGCACGGGGGACGTCGCTCAGGCTCCGAGCAGGCGCGTGGCGAGGTAGGACTCGACCTGGTCCAGCGCCACCCGCTCCTGCGCCATGGTGTCGCGCTCGCGGATGGTGACGGACTGGTCCTCGGCGGTCTCGAAGTCGACCGTGATGCAGAACGGGGTGCCGATCTCGTCCTGGCGACGGTAGCGGCGGCCGATCGCCTGGGTGACGTCCATGTCGACGTTCCAGTGCTTGCGCAGCTGGTCGGCGAGCTGGGTGGCGCGGGGCACGAGGTCCTCGCTCTTGGACAGCGGCAGCACGGCGACCTTGATCGGCGCGAGGCGCGGATCGAGCTTGAGCACGGTGCGCTTGTCGACCCCGCCCTTGGCGTTGGGGGCTTCGTCCTCGGTGTAGGCGTCCACCAGGAAGGCCATCATCGAGCGGGTCAGACCGAAGGACGGCTCGATGACGTACGGGGTAAAGCGCTCGCCCGCGGCCTGGTCGAAGTACTGCATCTTGGTGCCGGAGCCCTCGGTGTGGCTGGACAGGTCGAAGTCGGTGCGGTTGGCGATGCCCATCAGCTCACCCCACTCGCTGCCCTGGAAGCCGAAGCGGTACTCGAGGTCGATGGTGCCGGCGCTGTAGTGGGCGCGCTCCTCCTCGGGGACGTCGAAGCGGCGCAGGTTGTCCGCTTCGATGCCGAGGTCGATGTACCAGTCCCAGCAGGCCTCGACCCAGTCCTTGAACTGCTGATCGGCCTCCGCCGGCGTGGTGAAGAACTCGATCTCCATCTGCTCGAACTCGCGGGTGCGGAAGATGAAGTTGCCGGGGGTGATCTCGTTGCGGAACGCCTTGCCGATCTGGCCGATGCCGAAGGGCGGCTTCTGGCGGGTGGCGGTGACGACATTGAGGAAGTTCACGAAGATGCCCTGCGCGGTCTCGGGGCGCAGGAAGTGCAGGCCCGCTTCGTTGTCGACAGCACCGAGGTAGGTCTTGACCAGGCCGGAGAACTGCTGCGGCTCCGTGAACTCGCCGCGGGTGCCGCAGTTGGGGCAGGCGATCTCGGCCATGCCGCCCTCGGGGGCGCGGCCCTTCTTCTCCTCGAAGGCCTCCAGCAGATGGTCCTCGCGGAAGCGGTTGTGGCAGCTCTTGCACTCCACCAGCGGATCGGTGAAGGTCTCGACGTGACCGGAGGCCTCCCAGACCTGCTTGGGCAGGATGATCGAGGAGTCCAGGCCCACCATGTCGCCGCGGGACTGCACGAAGGTGCGCCACCACTGCTTCTTGATGTTCTCCTTGAGCTCCACACCGAGCGGACCGTAGTCCCACGCGGAGCGGGTTCCGCCGTAGATCTCACCGGCCGGGAACACGAAGCCGCGCTTCTTGGCGAGTGCGATGACGTTGTCCAGCGTGCTGGCGGGGGCCTTGGCCACGGGGAGACTCCTGGTGACGGTGGGGTACGGAACCGTCCCAGCATAGTCATCCGGAAGGCTGTGACGGTCCCCACGTGAGGCAGCTCAGGGCGCCCGTCGACTTGCGCTCGCCCGACCTGCTCGTGAGAATGATTGTCATGACGCTCCTGCCCCGCCCCTCCCGGCGCACCCTCCTCACGGCCACCGGTCTCGGGGTCGGCGCCGCGCTCCTGGCCGCATGCGGGGGCGAGAACGGGGCAGCGGACGGGACGCTGTCCGTCGTGACCTCGGCCTATCCGCTCGCATTCCTGGTCACGAGGATCGGCGGGGACCACGTCACGCTGCTCGATCTCACCTCGCCCGGGGCCGACGCCCACGGCCTCGAGCTCTCCATCAAGCAGGTCCTCTCCATCGAACAGGCCGATCTGGTGCTCCAGATCCCCGGCTTCCAGAACGCGCTCGACGACGCCATCGCCTCCCACAGCCAGGACAACGTGCTGGACATCTCCGCCGCGCTCACCCTGCTGCCGGCCGAGGCCGCAAGCACCCATGAGGAGCACGCGGGCGAAAGCGAGGACGAGCACGAGCACGAGCACGAGACCGACGACGCCCACAACCACGGCCCCTTCGACCCGCATCTCTGGCACGACCCGGTGCGGATGGCAGATCTCGCGGACGCGATCGGTCGACGTCTGGGAGAGCTCTCACCGGAGAACTCCCGCAGCTTCACCGATGCGGCCGCCACTCTGCGCACCGAGCTCGAGTCGCTCGATGCCGAGCTGGCGGAGTCCTTCGGCGAGGTCGCAGGCGAGAAGCCCTTCGTCACCAGCCACTCGGCCTACACCTATCTCGCCGAACGCTACGACCTGCACCAGATCGGGATCGCCGGCGTGGACCCGGAGACCGAACCCTCCCCGCAGCGGCTGCTGGCCCTGGAGTCCGTCGTGCAGGACACGGGGGTCACGACGATCTTCTTCGAGGCCTCGGCCTCACCGAAGGTCGCCCAGACCCTCGCCCAGAACCTCGGCATCGAGAGCGAGGAACTCGACAACCTCGAGACCCAGCAATCGCCGGAGTCCGATTATCCTCGGGTGATGCGAGAGAACTGTGCCAAGCTCGTCGCGAGCTGGACGTGAGCGTCCAACGCCCGCCCGTCATCGAGGTGAACGGGGTGTCCGTGGACCGCGGGGGCCAGCGCGTGCTGCATGACGTCGATCTGCGCATCGAGCCCGGGGAGCTGGTCGCACTGCTCGGTGCGAACGGCTCCGGAAAGTCGACGCTGCTCAGAGCCGTGGTGGGTGTGCTGCCGCTGGCGAGCGGCACCGCGCGACTCTTCGGCTCCCCGGTCCAGCGCGGCACCTCCCATGATCGTCTGGGCTACGTGCCCCAGGAGACTGCGGAGACCGGTTCGATCCCGGCCACGGCGCGGGAGACGGTCGCGAGCGGTCTGCTGGGAGCCCGCTCCTGGTGGCCCAGCGCCCGCGATCCGCGCGTGATGGCCGCTCTCGAGGCCGTCGGGATGGCGGATCTCGCCGGCCGTCCGGTCACCCGGATGTCCGGTGGGCAGCGCCGCCGCGTGATGATCGCCCGCGCCCTGGTGCGCGACCCCCAGCTGCTGGTGCTCGACGAACCCTTCTCCGGCGTGGACGTGCCGACCCAGGAGCTGATCTCCGAACTCTTCCGGGAGCTCTCGGCCGCCGGGACCACCATCCTCGTGGTCCTGCACGAGACCGGCCCGCTGGCCGGCGACATCCGCCGTGCCGTGGTGCTCGACCACGGCCATGTCGTCCATGACGGCGCCGAGAACGAACGCCCCCGCCTGGACCCCGGCCCCGGCCATCCCGAGGACGCCGCCCTGCTGGACGAATGCCTCGGACAGGAGATCCACCCCCTATGATCTCGCCCCTCGACATCCTCACCTCCGATCTGCTGCGGTACCCGCTGATCATCGCCGTTCTCATCGGGCTCACCGCTCCCGTGGTCGGCACCTACCTGGTGCAGAAGCGGCTCTCCCTGCTCGGCGACGGGCTCGGCCACGTGGCCCTGACCGGAGTCGCCGTCGGCTGGCTGGTCGGCGCGTGGACATCCGCCACGCCCGCGGATCTGCTCGCGATCCCGGGGGCGCTGGCCGCCTCGGTGATCGGCGCCCTGCTGATCGAGTACGTGCGCGAGGTCAGCCACACCAGCCGTGACGTGGCACTCGCGATCCTCTTCTACGGCGGCATCGCCGGCGGCGTGGTGATCATCCAGCTCGCCGGCGGCACCTCCCAGAACCTGATGGCCTACCTCTTCGGCTCGCTGTCCACCGTCACGGCTCCCGACGCGCTGATCTCCGTCGTGCTCGCAGTGGTGGTGCTGGGGATCGGGGTGGGGCTGTCCGGGCTGCTCGCGGCGGTCACCGCGGACGAGGAGTTCGCCCGCGCCTCGGGCCTGCCGGTGCGCACGGTCAACATCCTCATCGCCGTGATGGCGGCGCTGACGGTCACCCTGTCCATGCGGATCGTCGGCGCGCTGATGGTCTCCGCCCTGATGATCGTCCCGGTCGCCGCCGCGCAGCACCTCGTGGTCGGATTCACCCGCACCATGCGCACAGCCATGGTGATCGCCGTGCTGTGCTCGCTGGGCGGGCTGCTGATCACGGTGTATGTCGACCTGCCGCCGGGCGGCGTGATCGTGCTGTTGACGATCGCGGTCTACGCCCTGGGGCTCCTGACCCGGGCGCTGCGACCGGCCCGGAAGCATTCGGGGGTCACGGGCCCCGGTCCCTCCCGCTCCGGCGGTGTGCCCACCACCGCACGTGCAACTCCCCACGACTGATAGAAGTCCGGATGACGGTCGGGGACAATAGCGGCATGCAACGG
The DNA here is from genome assembly GCA_030451965.1 of Brachybacterium sp. Classification (GTDB taxonomy): domain Bacteria; phylum Actinomycetota; class Actinomycetes; order Actinomycetales; family Dermabacteraceae; genus Brachybacterium. The sequence goes on from JAKDNE010000195.1 coordinate 5,464, forward strand.
AACACCCGCCAGCGCGCCGCGATCCTCGAGACGCTCTCGCGGCAGGATGACTTCCGCAGCGCCCAGCAGATCCATGAGCAGATGAAGGCCGACGGGGAGACCGTGGGCCTGGCCACGGTGTACCGCAACCTCCAGGTCCTCTCCCGCTCCGATCGGCTCGACGTGCTGGTGGCAGGCGATGGCGAAGCCCTGTACCGCCAGTGCGAGGACACGGGACACCATCATCACCTGGTGTGCCGGGAGTGCGGCCGCACGGTCGAGTTCCTCGCCCCGAAGCTCGAGAACGCGATGACCGCGATCGCCCACGAGCACGGTTTCACCGATGTGGATCACACCCTCGAGGTGTTCGGGCTGTGCAGCGACCATGCCGAGGGCGGGGTCGAGACCCGATGATGGAGTGGATCCAGGATCTGCCGCTGCTGCCCGCGGTGGCGTTCCTGTACGTGGTGATCTGGTGCCGCGCGGGCGGTACGTATCTTCTCGGCCGCGGGGCCCGGCGCGCCGCGCACCGCGGCCGCATCGCAGCCTTCCTGGACTCGCCGAACGTCACCCGTGCCACCGAACTGATCCATCGCTGGGGCGCTCCCGTGGTCGCGCTGAGCTTCCTCACGGTCGGTTTCCAGACCGCGGCCAACGCAGCGGCCGGCCTGACCGGCATGCCCGCCAAGCGCTACCTGCCGGCGCTCGCGATCGGCGGACTGGCCTGGTCCTTCATCTACGCGACCGTAGGCCTGGTGGCGCTGATGGGCTGGTTCGAGCTGTTCCTCGTCTCGCCATGGGGCGCCGTCGCGGTGTTTGCTCTCGTGGTCGTGCTGATCGCGGTGCTGCTGCGCCACCGGCGGCGCACCGGTGGGATCAGCGACGC
>JAKDNE010000196.1 GCA_030451965.1 Brachybacterium sp.
CTCCTCGACGCCGCCCGTCCCGGGCCCCGCGCTGAGCACCACTCGGAACACCGCCCCCACCCTGCGTGAGGCGTTCCATCAGCCCAAGTCCGTGTGGGCCATCGCCTTCGCTGCAACCGTGTCCTTCATGGGCATCGGCCTGGTGGATCCGATCCTGCCCGCGATCAGCAGCCAGCTGGACGCCACCCCGTCGCAGGCGATGCTGCTGTTCACCAGCTACCTGTTCATCACCGCGATCGCCATGTTCTTCACCAGCTGGTTCGCCTCGAAGGTCGGGGTCAAGCGCACCCTGCTGGTGGGGCTGCTGCTGGTGGTGCTGTTCGCGGCGCTGGCCGCGGGTGCCGGGAGCGTCGAGCAGATCATCGGGCTGCGCGCCGGCTGGGGTCTGGGCAACGCCCTGTTCATCTCCACCGCGCTGGCCGCCATCGTCGGCGCCACCACCGGCCCCAGTGCAGGCGCGATCATCCTCTACGAGACCGCGCTCGGCATCGGCCTGGCCGTCGGCCCGCTGCTGGGCGGACTGCTCGGCGCCATCTCCTGGCGCGCCCCCTTCGCCGGCACCGCCGTGCTCATGGGCATCGGCGTGCTGGCGATCGTCGTGCTGCTGCGCAAGGAGGCGAAGCCCGCCCACGTCTCCCCGCTCGCCGCGCTGCGCGCCCTGGCCCACCCGGCGCTGCGCACCCTGGCGCTGACGGCGATCTTCTACAACTTCGCCTTCTTCACGCTGCTGGCCTACTCGCCGTTCCCGCTCGAGGCGGCCGCCGCCGCGCACGGGATGGAGTTCGGTGCGCTGGGCATCGGCGGCGTGTTCTTCGGCTGGGGCACGGGGCTCGCGATCACCTCGGTGTTCGTCGCGCCGCCGCTCACCCGTCGCCTGGGGCTGATCCCCACGCTGGTGACCACGCTGGGGCTGCTCACCGTGCTGATGGTGGTGATGAGCCTCGCCCACTCCTCGATGACCGGCCTGATCGTGCTGATCGTGATCGGCGGACTGCTGCTGGGCATCATGAACACCGCCCTCACCGAGACGGTCATGGAGGCCACCGACCTCCCGCGCGGGGTCGCGAGCTCGGCCTACTCGGGCGTGCGGTTCCTGGGCGGGGCGATCGCCCCGGCCGTGGCGGGCCCGCTCGCCGCGGCGACCACCATCGGCGCCCCGTACGCACTGGCCGCGGGAGCACTGGTGCTGTCGATCCTCATGCTGATCCTGGGGCGGAAGCACCTGGCCTCCGTCGGCTCGCACGAGGAGCTGACCGAGGTCGAGGAGGCCGAGGCGATCACCGCCGGCGACGAGGTCTGAGGCCGAGGCACGCCGGACGCGGGCGCCGAGTCCCCCGACCTCCCCCATAGGGGCGGATCGGGGGACTCGCCGCACGTCAAAGGCGTGCTGCGAGGCGACCTCCCAGGTCAGCGCCCGGCGGCGTAGCCCTGGGCTCCGCGGGAGTTCGCGGCGGCCCGGAGGATCCCGGTGGCGGGCTCTCGCATCACGCAGGACACCCGCCCCAGGGACCAGTCCCCGGCACGGACCACCTCGTGGCCGCGTGCCTCCAGCGCGGCGATGACCTCCTCGCCGAGCCGGTCCTCGACCACCGCTCGACCCGGGGACCAGGTGCGGGGCCAGAAGGACCCCGGCATCGAGAGGGTGTGCAGGGCCGGGGCGTCGATCGCCTGCTGGAGCTCGAGCCCGCCCACCAGCACCCGCAGCAGGAACAGCAGCTGCCACTGATCCTGCTGGTCACCGCCCGGGGAGCCGCAGGCGAGGAGGGGCTGGCCGTCGCGGAGCACCAGGGTCGGGGTGAGCGTGGTGCGCGGCCGCCGGCCCGGTCGCAGCGCCGACGGCATCCGCTCGTCCAGCCACATCATCTGCAGGCGGGTGCCGAGGCAGAAGCCGAGGCCGGGGACGGCGGGTGAGGACTGGAGCCAGCCGCCGGACGGGGTGGCGCTGATGATGTTGCCCCACCGGTCCACCACGTCGAGATGACAGGTGTCGCCGCGCGCCTCCCCCGTCGCTCGGACCGTCGGCTCCCCGGAGCCGCCGTGGTCGACGGCGCCGCCGCTGAGCCGGGCCAGCTCGTCGTCGGTCAGCAACGGCGGCAGGGCCGCCGGAGGGCCACCGAGCGGGCTCGGGCGGAACTGGTGGGAAGCCTCCTCGGTGAGCACGGCGCGGCGGGCGGCGAGGTGGTCCGGGGAGAGCAGCTGCTCGAGGTCGACGTCTGCGTCCCCGAAGTGGGCGTCGCGGTCGGCGAGCACCAGCTTGAGGGTCTCGAGGATGGTGTGGGCGCCGCGCTCGGTGGAGGGGTCGAGCTGGTCGTCCGGGAAGCCGTCGAGGATGCCGAGGGCCTCGAGCAGAGCGGGCCCCTGCCCCCAGGCGCCGGTCTTGGCGACCGTCCAGCCACGGAAGGTAGTGGTGACCGCGGGCTCGAAGCACGCCACGGCCCCGGCCAGATCCTCCATGGTCATCACCCCGGGGTGGTCTCCGCCGTCGGAGTGGCGGTGCGGGGTGCGTACGAACTCGGCGATGGCCCGGGCGACGGGGCCGGTGCGCCAGCGCTCCCGGGGGGCGGCGATCCGCACCCGGGGGCGGTCCGGGGCGGGGGGCCGGTGGGGGGGGCCGTCGCCGATGCCGTCACCGGCGGTGACCAGGTCCCGCAGCACGGCCGCGTACTCGGGGTTGCGCAGCAGCTGGCCGGGCTGCGGGGGCGTGCCGTCCGGCATCCACAGCGCGGCGGAGCTCGGCCAGTGCTCGGTGAAGGTCTGCGCGACCGTCTCGATCTGGGCGGCGACCCGGGCGAGCACCGGGTGCCCGTTCTCTGCGCAGTCGATCGCGTAGGCCAGGACGTCCGCGAGCTCCCAGGTCCCCTTCTCCTCGAGCACCAGCAGCCAGGCGTCCACCGCCTGCGGCACGGCGGCGGCCAGGGCGCCGGTGCCGGGCACGGCGGTCAGCCCCGCGGCGCGGAAGTGCTCGATGCTCGCGCCGGCCGGGGCGGGGCCCTGCCCCATCACCACCACGGGGGTGGGGTCCTCGGCGGTTGCCAGGATCGCCGTCATGTCCCCGCCGGGGCCGTTGAGGTGCGGCTCCACCACGTGCAGCACGAAGGCGCCCGCGGTGGCGGCGTCGAAGGCGTTCCCGCCGCGCTCGAGCACGCTCTGCATGCAGGCCGTCGCGATCCAGTGGGTCGAGGCGGACATCCCGAAGGTGCCCTCGAGGGTGGGCCGGGTCGTCGGTCCGGGCGGGACGACGAACGCGGTGGTGGGATCAGCGCTCACCGGGGCTCCTCTCAGGGGTGCCGGGGCCATGCGCTCCGACGGGGACGGTTTCGGACCCTTCTCGCCGTGCGCGGCGGAGGGCACTCCCATGGTGCCTTCTGCGCAGGTCCGGTGCGCGCGCCTTGCGATCTTGAGGAGGGACCACGATCCTCGGGGCATGGCAGTGAATCACGGGGTGGAGGCGACGCCGGGCGACGGGGCGGCTGGGGAACGGCTGGCCCGGACGCGCAGGATGGCCACGTGGGGCGCACTCGTGACGAGCGGGCTGGCCACGGTGGGGCTCGCGCTGCCCACCAGGCGCATGGCATGGTTCCACGGCGAGCTGCGCACCGACGACATCACGGTCGAGTCCTGGGCGAATCCCGCCACGATCGACATCGGCAACCTGCTCACACTGCTGCCGATGCAGGCGTTCCTCACCGCACTGGCCACGACGGTCCTCGCCGTGCTCGCGCTGCACCGACCGGTACTGGCGGGGGTGGGCGTGGCGACGGGCCTGGTCTCGGCGTTCTCGATGCTGCTCAGCTGGGTGCTGCTGGCCGCTTTCGACCCCGTCGCGACACCGGCGCTCATGCTGCTCGCCGCCGCAGAGACCGCACTTCTCATCGTGGCGGTGCTGCGCCTCGTCGAGGTGCGGCAGGCCAGGGCCGACTCCCGGGCCTGACCGGCCAACCCGGCCCCGGGGCGCTCACCAGTCGTGCACGGTCCCGTCCCGCAGCCGGTTCACCGGCAGGTAGGCGGGCTGGTACTCGTGCCGGGCCGCCGCCGCCTCGTCGAGCTCGACGCCGAGGCCCGGGGTCTCCCCCGGATGCAGCAGACCGCCTGAGAAGCGATAGCTGGTGCGGAACACGGACAGCGTGGTCTCGGAGTGCGGCATGTACTCCTGGATCCCGACGCTGTGGATCGCGAGCGGTGTCACCGAGTGTCGGGGCGCCAGTCGCAGCACCGTCTGGTCCTCCCCGGGGGTGCAGTCCTCGAGCCAGAACGGGTCGCAGGGCTCGAGGGACTTCGCGAGCCTCGCGGCCTCGATCGGGGTCATCCGGTGGGGGCCGTCATGCAGCAGGTGCAGCTCGGGACCGAACTCCTCGCGCGCCCCGGCGGAGACGGTGGGCAGGTGGCGGAGGTAGGCGGCGGTCTCCCCGGTCTCCTCCGTCGGCCGCATCGCCGCACCCGCCGCCGCGCGACCGGCCGGTTCGTACTCGTACGTCCCGCCCGGGGCGGCGTCGTGGACGCCGTAGATCCGGCCGAGACCGGGCACCCCGGCCTGGATCCGCACCGCCTGGAAGCCCTGCTCCAGATAGCCGCGGATCGCATCGTTGAGCGTGTCGATCGTGGTGCCGGAGGCGTGAGCGTAACTGAGAAGTCCGATGCGAGAGGCGCCGCCGAGCAGCTTGTACAGCGGCTCACCGGCCTTCTTCGCGGCGATGTCCCACAGCGCCATGTCGATCGCGGCGACGGCGGCCATGGTGACCGGGCCACGACGCCAGTACGGGCTGCGGTAGAGGTACTGCCAGATCGATTCGACCTGCGACTCGTCGCGACCGATCAGGGTGGGGGCGACGTGGTCGCGCAGGTAGGAGGCGACGGCGAGCTCGCGGCCGTTCAGGGTGCCGTCGCCGAGGCCGGTGAGGCCGTCGGAGGTGGTGATCCTGGCGGTGACGAAGTTGCGGCCGGGGCTGGTGACGTTGACGTCGATGCGTTCGATGGCCATGCGGGTCCTCCGGTGCGGGCGACGGACCGCGATGGGCCGAGCGATGCTCGCGGCCGACGGCGTACGCACCGAAGCACTGACCGCGTACGCGCAGGCCACCGAGGGGAGAGAGGCGGGCACCGTGATCTCCGCGGCGCATCTCGTCGAGACCCTCGAGCAGACCGCCGCTCGCGGCTGGTCCGCGGAGGTCGAGGAGAACGAGACGGGCATCGCCTGCGTGGGCGTCGCCCTGACCCGCAGCAGCAGGCGCTCGCTCGCGGTGAGCGTCACCGGCCCGATCGAGCGGATGGGCGCGGCGCGGCGGGCGGAGATCGGGCAGCTGTTGCGCGAGGAGCTCACCCGGCTCGCGCCGCGTGGATACGTGCTCGCTCCGCGGGGCTGACGCAGGGGTACGGGCCCGCGCCGCTCAGCGCACCTCACGGGCAGGCTCGCCCCGCCGCCGGCCGCGCAGCGTGTCGAGCACGCCGCCCACGACGCTGCCGATCACCAGGGCGACCAGCGCCGCGATGAGGACGGCAGTGAGCGGGGCCTGCGGGAGATCGACTCCCGCGGCGGTGCGCAGCACGATCGCCAGCACTCCCTCCCCGAGAAGCACGGCGGAGACGATGCCGGCTGCCGCCACCCCGATCTGCAGGGCCCGCACACGGCCGGCGCCGGCGACGAGGAAGCCGACGATCGCCACCAGCGCGACCGCTTCGATGACCATGGCGGCGATCAGCACCAGCAGCGAGGAGCTGAGGTCGAGGATCGCGCGCATCGCGTCTGCCGGCACCGCGAGGCCGACCAGCACGCAGGCGGCCACGCCCAGAACGGTGGAGACGGTCGTGCCGTCATCCTGGATGATCACCAGCACCGCGGCGACGATCGCGCAGGCCAGCCCCAGCAGCATGCTGATGTCCAAGAGCACCGTGGTCGCCCCGGAGGGCAGGATGAACAGCATCGCCGCGGCGAGGAGCACCCCGATCAGCAGGCCGATGCCCATCGCCAGACCGGCCCGATTCCAGGTGCGGCGGGGACCGGAGATGGCGGCGCCGGCGAGGACGAAGGCGATCGGGATGGACAGCAGCACGGCGGTCAGCGCGCTCGCGAGGAGCTCGGCGGGGACCAGATCGAAGGACATGGTCACATCGTCCCCCCTGCAGCCCTGGGGTGCAGAGGTGTTCACCGAATCGGGATCCACTCGGGACCGTGCGCGGGCCTGCTCACCGCCCGGGGCCGCTGAGCAGGCCCCAGCTGTCGCCACACCACCCGTGTGACGACAGCTCAGACAGGGGCGGCCGGTCTCCGAGCATTCGCTCCGGTTCGCCCCCGGCCAGTTCAACCCCGGGCCGGCCCCTCGCGTCTCGCCC
>JAKDNE010000197.1 GCA_030451965.1 Brachybacterium sp.
GGAAGGCGATCGAGCGCGGCAGGGTGGTGTCGGTCAGCAGCAGCTCCAGCAGCAGTTCGGGCTGGATCGCGGCGTGATAGGCGCGACGGTACGAAGCGCCGCTCTCCGTGACCAGTGCGACCGCCCCGGCGATCCTGGCCTCGGCCGCACGGGTGCGCCGGTGGCCGAGGACCGCCCGGAGCAGGGCCAGCAGGCCCATGGTGCGCTCGATCTTGCGCCCCGCTTCGGTGAGGTCCCAGCCCAGGTTGCGGGGCATCGAGTCGGCGACCGCTCCGGAGAGGGTCAGGCAGCCGTCGACGATGTCCGTCAGCCGCTGCTCGACCGGCTGGGGGTCCTGCCCGCCGAGGGCGCGCAGGCGCTGGTTCATCCGGGCGATCACCGGCCAGATGTCGTCGGAGATCAGATCCCGCAGCGTGCGGGTGGTGTGGGTGAGTGCGGAATAGGACTGCGCGAGCGTGCCGGGGCGGCTGCGGCTGGTCAGCAGGCTCTCGATCTCTTCGCTCACAGCCTGAGGGGAGTCCAGGTCCAGCTCCGTGAACCCGGGGTAGGTGGTGGTCACATTCGTGACCGCGCCCAGCAGGACGGTCTGGGCGGTCCGGGCGCCGGGGCCGCGCTCGGCATCGAGGTCGTTGACGGTGTCCAGCACGGCGCGCAGCAGCCTGGCGGTGGAGTCGACCCGCTCGAGGTAGCGGCCGAACCAGAACAGGTCCGAGCCTATCGAGCGGGTCATCGCGGGATAAGCGGTCAGCACGCCACGGGGGATCAGCGGTGCCTGCTCCGCGGTTCCCGACGCCGGCTCGCCCTCGGCGGGGACGGCCGAGGTCTCGGGAACGGTCACCCACACGTCCTTGAGCGCCTCCGGTCCGTCGTCGGCCGTGACCCCGACCCCGCCGGGCAGCACCTCATAGCCGTCCTCGGTGCCCATCACCAGCAGACGGAGCACCATCGGGCGGTCGACCAGCTCGTCGTCGCCGGAGGGGTCCATGCTGAGCCAGCCGGCCGGTGCGAACCCGGGCTCGGCGGGCCGCAGCAGCAGGTCCTCGTGGAACAGCTGCCGGCACAGGTCCGGCAGGGCGGCCCGCAGGTCCGGGTTCTCCAGCAGCCCTGCTCCGATCGGGTTGAAGATCTCCACGTCGCCGCAGCGGGCGGCCTCGACCAGACCGGTCACGCCGCCCAGCGGCGTCGGCCCCAGGTCGAGGGGATCCAGCAGCCGGGAGGGCACCAGGCGCAGCAGCGCGTCCACCGCGTCACCGGGGTCCGACTCCAGACCGGGGAGCCGCAGCGTCAGGGTGCCCGAGCCGCTGCGCAGGTCGCCGACGGAGACCATCGGCGCTCCCAGCAGGTTCGCCAGCCAGCTGTGGTCGAAGGCGCGCATCGGATCCGTGGAGTCCTCGGTGAGGACCACGGTGCGGCCCGAGCGCCCCTCGGACCTCGTGCGCTGGTGCAGCGAGGTGCGGATGGTGTCGAAGAACGGGTGCAGCCGGCGCAGCGGGGTGGAGCGATACAGCGTGGGTGCGCAGCGGGAGAGCACGCGACGCAGCTCGAGGGTGGTGCCTGCGCCGTCGGGCACGTCCACCTCGTCCTCGAGCACCACCCAGGATCCGTCGGCCGTGCGGGCCACAGTGCTGGTCAGCGCGAAGAGGGAGTGGTTCCCGCGGGACGGGATCCCGATCGCCGTGCGGAGGTAGGCGGGGTCCTGCAGCAGCTCTGCGACGGGGGCGACATCGGCCCCCAGGACGGTGCGCGGACCGTAGAGGTCCGCGCACAGCGCGTCCAGCAGACGCATGCGCTGGACGAGGCCGGCCGAGAGCTCCGACCAGGCCTCGGCGTCCAGGATCGCCGGGACGGGATCGATGCGGGGTGTCGAGGTGGGGACGTCGGCGGCGAACATGGTCGCCGCCGATGTCGCCGCCCGGCGTCGCCCCCGGGGGCCGAGAGCGGCGAGCTCGTCAGCCAGGGCATGCGGAGGTGTGGAGGTCACTGGATCATGGTAGACACGCCGTCGGTCACGGATGCTCAGGACGTGGTGGCGGCCACGATCCCCTCGGAGGGCTGGACCACCACGAAGCCCGGGCCGTGGAAGCCCAGCTGGAAGGACTCGCCGGAGCCGCGGCCGATGAGTGAGCCCATCTTGAAGTCGTTCTTGATCTGCGGCTGGAGGTTCGCCGACCAGCACACCGCGGACTGCGGGTCCACGTAGGTGGGCTGCTGGGAGCAGTCCAGCAGCATCGGCGGCCCGTGGGAGGTCACCGCGACCATGCCCTGGCCCTGGAGGAGCAGGTTGAACAGGCCGCCGGCCATGAAGCCGGCGCCGCCGAGGGACTTGATGTCCCATTGGATGGAGCTGTCGAAGGCGAGCATGTTCCTGGTGTTCAGGGTGAGCGCCTCGCCCTCGAGCTGGATCAGGAAGATCTCGTGGGCCTGGCGGGCATAGAAGATCTCGCCGTGGCCGCGGGTGCGCATCATGTTGCCGCCCTCGCCGGTGGCCATCTTCTTCAGCATCTTCATGCCGCCGCCGGAGCCCTGGTAGGAGAAGTCCATCTGACCCTGATAGGCGACCATCGCCCCGGAGGCGGAGATGATCTCGGGGGCCTGGGGATCCAGCGCGCAGCGCAGCAGCTTGTTGGACTGCAGCGCCCACCGGTCGTGGGTCTGGCGCTCCTGATTCGACGCATCGAAGAGATTCGATCGCATGGCGGCGGTGCCTTCCGTAGCTCGAGGATGCCGTGCCGCACAGCTGCGGCACCACGGCGCCCACCGCGCCGCGCGCCGATCGTCTCACGGCGGGCGCGGGCCCGGCGAGGAGCCCGGCGGGGTCGGAACGGGGCTGACCACGTGCGGACCCTGTGGGGGAGCGGTGAAGCAGGCGCATTCGCGGCCCCGTGCCTCGTAGCATGGCGGGCATGCCCCCGTCCCGCACACCCCGCCGCGCAGCCCGTGACCCACGGCTGACCGCGCTCGCCGAGGAGTCCGGCTACGAGATCCTCGGCCAGATCGGCACGGGCGGCATGGGGATCGTCTACCGGGCGCACGACGCCGACGGGAACGATGTGGCGCTCAAACTTCTGCGCCACGAGATCTCCGATGACGTGCGTGCGCGGGAACGGCTGGCCCGCGAGGTCACGGCGCAGAAACGGGTGCGCAACGACAACATCGTGCGGGTGCTGGACGCGGAGCTGGACTCCTCGGAGGCGTTCGTGGTCACCGAGTTCATCCCCGGCCCCACGCTCGAGGACGCGGTGCGCACCCACGGTGGCCTGCACCCCGAAGCGGTGCGTGAGATCGCGCTGGTGATGGGGGAGACGCTGCGAGCCATCCACGGCGCCGGGGTGATCCATCGCGATCTCAAACCCAGCAACGTCATGCTGCGTGGCGCTACCGAGGCCGACCTCACCGGCTTCGACCCCGACGGCGACCGGCTGGATCCGGTCATCATCGATTTCGGCATCGCGATCGCCGCCGAGGAGTCGCGTCTGACCTCGACCGGGCTGGTGATGGGCACTGCCGCCTACCTCGATCCGGAGGTGATCCGCACCGACCACTCCGGTGAGGCCGGGGACTGGTGGGCCTGGGCGGCGCTGCTGGCCTTCGCGGCCACCGGCCGGGAGCCGTACGGCAGCGGTCGCGCCGACCTGGTCTTCCTGCGCGCCGAGCGCGGAGAGCTCGACATCGACGGCGTCCCCACCGAGCTCGGGCAGTGGCTGCGTTCGGCGCTGCAGTCCGATCCCGCGCAGCGGCCCGATCCTGTGCAGCAGCTGGAGCAGCTGGCCGCACTCGACCTCACCCGGTACGACGACCCCGGGGACACCGAGCTGCTGCAGGCCGGTACCCGCACCTCCGTGCTGCCGGTGGCGGGTGCCGCGGGCAGCGCCGCCACCGACGGCTCACGGGAGAGCAGCGCGCAGCGCACGGGCGACGAGGAGCCGGCGACCTCCGCCGTGCCGGTCGAGGACGACGCGGAGCGCACCACGGCGCTGCCGGTGACCGGCGCTGCGCCCGAGCCGCCCACCGAGGCACTGCCGCGCATCGCCACGCCGTCGGAGCCGGTCACCGAGGCGCTGCCGGTGACCGGTGCCCCCACCATGGCGCTGCCGGTCGTCCCGCCGTCCCACGGCGCGGGCCCGTCGGCCGCACCGCCGGCGCAGCATCCGCCCGCCCAGAACCCGTATGCGCAGGCCCCGGTCCAGTATCCGTACGGCGACGGTGGGTACGGGGCCCCGCGGCCGCAGGACCAGCCGGCGATGATCGCGCACCAGCAGTGGGATCCGCACCACCCTGGTCCCGGCGACGGTCGATCGATGGTCCCCGGGGCCTGGCCGGAGCCGCCGCCGCGACGCCCCCTGCTGGTGTGGCTCGGCCACCTGCTCATCGTGTCGCTCGCCGCGGTCGCCCCCTACATGTCCCTCGCCCTGCTGCTGATGCTGGGCGCGATGGCCCGGACATGGGAGCGGACGCACCGGAGCGTGAGCACGCGACGGATGCGTGGTTCCACCGGGGCCGGCCCGAGCTGGCGGGCGGGTCTGGCCAGTCCTTTCCGGGCCGTGGTCGCGCTGCTGGAGATCGCGCTGCAGGCGCTGCTCCCGCTGGTCCTCGGGGCGCTGGTGGGCATCGCCTTCGACGCGGGCTGGACCCTGCTGCGCGGCCTCGCGCCGCCGGACGGTGCGGCCTTCGCCCTCGCAATGGCGATCACGCTGCTGATCACCTGGGTGGGCCTGGGCAGCGCCACCACCCGCAACGGGGCGCACCGGATGCTGGATGCCGCCGCACCGGACCGGCTCTGGGGTTCCGTGGTGCTGGGGCTGCTGCTCCTGCTGCTGGGCGCCGTGCTCACCACGGTGCTGGCGCGGGAGGGGATGGTCGACTACTTCCCGTTCCCCCGCGGTCCCCGACTCGACGACATCGCCGTCTGGAGAGGGTGAACGCGGTGGTTGCGCGCATGCGCGATCCCCTCTGCGAGCACTCAGCCGCCGACCGTTAAACTCTCCCCGACCCGTCACCCACCGCACCCCCTCCGGGGCGAGGAGAATCCATGGCCGCCTCCGGTCCGTCCAAGTCAGCGCAGGAGCGCCGTGAAGCGCAGCGGGAAGCGCTGCGCAAGCAGCGCCAGGCCGAGCTCTCGCGCCAGCGCACGGTGCGCACCGTCGTGATCGCCGCCATCACCGTCGTCGCGCTGCTGATCGCCGCCACGGCCGGGTACTTCATCTATCAGGCGACGCGGCCCGCCGGTCCGGTCGCCGTGCCGGAGGGCATGAGCGCGGACCAGCCCTACCTCTCCCTCGGCGCTCCCGAGGATTCCGGAAAACCCGTCCTGGAGGTCCACCTGGACTTCATGTGTCCCTTCTGCGGGCAGTTCGAGGAGATCAACGGCGGCGACATCGAGACGATGGTCGCCGATCAGGAGGCGACGGTGCACCTGGTGCCGCGACGCTTCCTGGACTCCCAGTCCACCACCGGCGACTACTCCTCCCGGGCGGCGGCCGCCATGGTGTGTGTCTACGGCGATGACCCCGACAACGTCCTCCCCTTCCAGCAGCTGATGTTCGCGAACCAGCCCGCCGAGCGCTCCGCCGGACTCACCGACGAGGAGATCTGGGGATACGCGGAGCAGGCCGGCGCCTCCGAGGACGTGCAGTCGTGCATGAGCGCGGAGACCTACCAGCCGTGGGTGCGCCAGGTCGCGGATCCCTACGGCGAGGAGACCGGCGGCGGCACCCCGTACGTCCAGATCGACGGCACGCCCGTCGACGGCGAGGTCTGGGGGGAGCCCGGTGCGCTGCGGGAGGCCGTGCTGGACGCCGGCGGTGCGGCACCGTCCGACGGCGGCCAGGACTGACCTACACTTTCCGGGACCGGTCGATCCGTCGGCCGGTCCCGCCCGCTGGAGTGGCGCAACGGTAGCGCACCTGTCTTGTAAACAGGTGGTTGCGGGTTCGATTCCCGTCTCCAGCTCGATGAGCAGCCCCTCACCAGGGGCGCATCAGAACGTCTCGTACGTCGCCCGATTCACCATGAATCCCTTGCCGGTGATGGTGTTCCAGCAGGTCATTCCGTCGAAGCGGCTGGTGCAGGCCATATTTCCGTAGGTCGCGCTGTCGTCGTACTCGAGCGTCTCGGCGGAGTCGCTGAGGAAGGACGAGCCGCAGGCACGAGCGGCGTCGTCCTCGCCGACCTGGATCGAGAAGGGCCCGGCGTCGCAGTCCTGGAGGTCGTCGCCGCTGAAGTCGTGCTCGAGGACCGAGCAGGACACCGAGTCCTCCTCCAGCAGGCAGGAGATATTGCCGGTGGGGGAGTGCAGCGCGGTCAGCTCGCGCGC
>JAKDNE010000198.1 GCA_030451965.1 Brachybacterium sp.
CGGCAAGGTGCTCAGCATCCTGCTGCACAACGGGATCCACCCCGGCACCTATCTGGGTGACTGGCTCGAGGAGCAGCTGGCCGCCCACGGGGCGCCGGGCCGTACCGGCACCTTCGCCGATCTGCGCTATCGGGATCCCGACCCCGGCGCCGAGGTCAGTGGTCCGCTCGCATATCGCCTGGTCGTGACCGTCTCGGATCTGTCCACCGGCCGGCTGCGCTACCTGCCGCTGGATGCCGACGCACTCGGCTCCGCTCCCGGTGCGCTGCGGGTGGTCGAGGCAGTGCGGGCCTCGACCTCGATCCCGCTGTTCTTCCGCCCGGTGCGGCGGAAGACCACGCAGGGGAAACCGACGGTGCTGGTGGACGGCGGGATGCTCTCGAACTTCCCGGTCTCCGTGTTCGACCGGCCCGGCGGCAAGGAGCCGCGCTGGCCCACCTTCGGCATCAAGCTCTCCGCCAGGCCGGACCCGGATCGCGGGGTCGCGAACAAGATCACCGGGCCGCTGAGCTTCGGCAAGGCCGTGGTCGACACCGTCACCGGGTTCTATGACCGCCTGCACGTCGACTCCTCCCACTCCGTGGCCCGCACGATCTTCATCGACACCTCCGCCGTGCGCTCCACCCAGTTCCATCTCAGCGAAGCGGAGCAGGAGCTGCTATACCGCACGGGGCGCAAGGCCGCGACCGAGTTCCTGGACGGGAAGGGCACGCGGGAGGCGTGGGACTTCGAGGCGTACAAGGCACGGTTCCGGACTCCGCCCGCCTGACCCGCTACGTCGCCTCCCCCACCCTGCCGCTTCACTTCCTGGCTCCACCGCCGCCCCAGAGCGAACCTCACGCGGCGATGTCGCAGAGTCGGGTGAACAGCGGGCTCATTCGCCGATGTTTGCCCCGCTCACGCGATGGCGTGGGCGCGGGGCACGCCCCCGCTCACGCCCGCCCGGCGGCCCTGGCGTCTCCGAGCCCTCATCGAACATAATGGGGCATTGCGGGCGCGCAGTCGGTGAGCCCGCGCTCAGAGCATGGAGGTCTCCATGTCGAAGGCGAAGACGTCGACCCGCACCATGCACGTCATGCTGACGCCTCGGGAGCGCCTGGCGTGCGCCATCCTGGCCCTGCTGCTGGCCGCGGTCACGCTCTGGTATCTCGCCTGGCCGCGCGAGGTGCGCGCCGCCGCTCCGGAATGCATGGCCGGCACCGACTGCACGGTGCTCATCAGTGCTCCGGTCGACAGTGTGACCGTCGCGGCGTTCCTGCTGCTGACCTTCCTGTGCGCGCTGATGGCCATCAGCGGCATCGTCTTCACCCCCAAGATCGGGGACAGCGAGCTCACGCCCCTCACCGTCGAGACGGTGGAGGAGATCCCGCACGATGCGACCCGGATCGTCGCTGCGCGGCTGACGGCGCCGAGCGTGCAGAAGAAGGACGCTGACTCGCCGGGACAGATGCCCCTCGGCCCCGTGCAGTCGCGCGTCCTGTGGGACACCCTGCCGCAGGAGCTGCAGCAGGCGGTGACCAGCTTCGCCACGGACGACCTCCGGCTGTCCCCCGCCGAGATCCCGCTGGGGATCCGCGAGATCGCGGTCCACAGCGACGGTTCCGGCGCCGGGCACCCCTACTACGTACGTCTCGAAGCCCACGGGAAGAAGAAGATCCTGAAGCTCTTCTGACGCAGCACTCGGCGACGCGGTGGCCGGGCCGTTCAGTGGCGGTCCGAGCACCGAGGACGGCGCATCACTTGGCCACGGCGGTGTCGGTCGGGGTCTGGGTGGCGACGAAGGAGATCTTCTGCAGGTCGACCACGGCGCCCTTGGAGCCGTTCTGCTCGTTGTCTTCGTCGAAGGGGAAGCTGACGGTGAACGTCTCGGCGTCGTAGCTGATGCCCTGGTCCTCGGGGAGGACAGCGCCTTCCGCGACATCGAAGCTGACGTCGATCTGGTCATCGTCCCCGGTGATCGTCACGAAGCTCTCGTCGAGCACGATGGTGCCCTGGATGTTGTCCCCTGGGAGAGCAGGCCGAGGTCTGTGGTGACGGTGAGCTCGGCGCTGTCGTTCCAGTCAGCGAACGTGCCCGCTCCGGCGAGGTGTCCGGTCGGGACTTCCGGTGCCGATGGCTCCATGGACGGCGAGGCGCCTCAAGCGATCCGCAGGGAGGCGGCGAACTCCAGCGCAAGCCCCCGGTTTCACCGCAGCGCCTTGAGGTGGTCTCGCGCCGCGCGGCTCCTCGCTCAGGATTGCGGGAATCTTTGGCTCCTCGGGGCGCTGGACCTGCGGAGGGCGGCGCAGGATGGGCCCATGTCCACAGCCGTGATCCTCGATGACGATGCGCTGCACCATCTGGGCGAGCAGCTGGGCGACTCCGGCATCCTCTGCGGATTCCTCGACCGCTACCTCGCCCTGCTGGAGCAGCGCATCGCCCGCCTCGAGCGCGCGCTGGCCGCCGCCGACCGGGATGACTGGATTGATGCTGTGCTCAGCCTCAAGACATCGTCGGCCATGGCCGGGGCGCAGGCCCTCACCGAAGAGGCCGCCCGCCTCCAGCGGGAGTCCGCGTGCTGGCCGTGGTGGTGCACGCCGACCCGAGCCTCCGTCACCCGCCGCGCCGAGTGCATATCGGGTCTGCGCCGCCTGGCAGCGGAGACCGCTCGTCAGTTGCGGGCCTTCCTCCTGCAGGTCGCCGATAGCACGCGTGCAGCTGACAGCCGCTGCACCTGACAGGCGGCTCCGGGTCAGCTGACGGCGACGGGCCACCCGGTCATGCGATAGCCGACGCCGCGCACGGTGTGGATCCAACGGGGCTCGGTCGGGTCGTCGGCGAGCTTGCGGCGCAGATTCCCGACATGCACCTCAACCGTGCGCTCATCCGCTTTGGAGACGAACGTGCCGCCGTCGGGCTCGTCCCCGCGCACCATCCGCGCGAGCTCCGCCTTCGAACGCACCACCTGACCGCTGCGCAGCAGCATCTCCAGCAGGAGGAACTCCGTCGGGGTCAGCGGGATCTCGCGCCCGGCGGCCTCCACGAGATACAGGTGCGGGTACAGCGCGAGCCCGTCCAGCTCGAGGCGGGCCTGGGCAGCGGGGTCCGACGACGGGGATGCGGTCGCGGCCGTCTGCTCGTCGACCGATTCGAGACGCGTCGCCGGCGTGCTCGGCGAGCGGCTTGCCAGGGGTTCTGGGGGCAGTGGAGCAGCGCCGAGGGTGCGCGGCCGGCGCAGCATCGCTTCGATGCGGGCCCGCAGCTCGCGGGGGCGGAAGGGCTTGGTGACGTAGTCGTCCGCTCCGGCTTCGAGCCCCAGCAGGGTGTCGATCTCCTCGGTGCGGGCCGTCAGCATCACGACATATGCGTCGGAGAATCTCCTCACCTGACGAGTCACCTCGTAGCCGTCGAAGTCCGGCAGTCCCAGATCGACGGTGACCACGACGGGTTCGTGCTCGCGCACGGCCGCGACCCCTGCGGCCCCGCTTCCTGCCTGATGCACCGTGAACCCGGACTGCGCCAGCATCTCCGCCATGAGCTGACTGATGTCGTCATCGTCCTCGACGACGACGGCCACGCGCTTCTCCACTCCTCGCACCCCCAAGAAAAGCTCCTCCGGCAACGTTATCCTCACACGGTGTACGGAAGCTATCAGCGAACGGCGATGAGCCCCGCACCGCGGGCACGCCTCTCGTAGAGTCTCAGGGGCCAGGGGTGGGCGGCGGCACCGCGCCGCACCCGGTGGAGCGCCGAACCCGTCCCGCGAAGGAGACCGCCCGTGGATGCACCCGCCTCGTGGAACGAGCGGATCAGCCGTATCGCCTCCCCCACCGGCGGCACCGCCGCGAAGCAGCTGTATTTCGCCGCCTCGATGCTGGCGGTGACGCTGCTGATCGCCACCTCGCGCCCTGAGCTGGTGGTCTCCGCGGCGTACCTGGTGGTCCTCGGCGTGCTGGCGGTGACGACGTTCCTCGCGCTCGCGATCCGCTGGGAGGAGCATCCTGCCAGCTGGGGAGTGCTCGTGCCGGTGCTGGACATGATCGCCATCGCTCTGCTGCGGGACCTGATGCGGGACAGTGCGGTGGCGGTCTCCCTTCTGGTCCTGATCCCCTGCCTGTGGCTCGCGGCGCGGCTGCGGCTTCCCGGGGTGGTGTTCTCGGTGCTCGCCGTTACGGCGCTGATCTCCGTCCCCATGCTGCTCCGCGCGACGGTGATCGATTCGGTGACGGTCGGTGCTTCGCTGCTGCTGCCGTTCACCGTGCTGCAGATCGGTCTGCTCGTGGTCGGGGCGCTGCGGCTGCTCGACGGGCAGAACAGCCGTCTGAGAGCGGCGGTGGAGGAGAAGGATTCGCTGCTCGAGGCGGCAGCGAGCTCGGAGCAGCTGCTGCACACCATCATCGACAAGGTGGAGGTGGGGATCGTGGTCGTGGACCGGGAGGGTCACGACGTCCTGATGAACGGCGCCCAGCACCGCATCCACGCCCTCGCCTCACCGGAGGGCATCGAGCACCCCAACGAGGCAGAGCTGCTGGTGCACTATCCCGGCACCACGCTGCCGATCCCTCCGTCACAGCGGCCCGTGCGGCGCGCTGTGCTCCAGGAGACCTTCGACAACTACGTCGTCGACATCGGTCCGCCGGGCCGGGGCGGCACGACCTTCTCCGCCTCGGCGCGCCAGATCCTGGATCACCGCGGCGAGCGTTCCGGCGCGGTGGTGGTCTTCTCCGACGTCACCTCGTACATCGAGACGGTGCGTTCCCAGGAGCGTTTCGTCGCGGCGGTGTCCCATGAGCTGCGCACGCCGCTCACCTCGGTGATCGGCTATCTGGAGCTCGCCCAGGACACTCCGGGCCTGCCGGAGGAGGCCGATTCCCATCTCACGGTCGCCAACCGCAACGCCGAGCAGCTGCTGCTGATCGTGCAGGATCTGCTGGCCGATCAGGTGACCCGCTCGGGCACCCAGCAGCTGGAGCTGCGCCCGAATCGGTTGTCCGAGATCGCGCGCCAGGCGGCGGAGTCCTTCGCGCTGCGCGCCGAGGAGGAGGGGGTCACGCTCGAGGTCGACACCCAGGAGACCCCGGAAATGCCTCTGGACGCGAAGCGATTCCAGCAGGCGGTGGGGAATCTGCTCTCCAACGCCGTGAAGTACACCCCGCGCGGCGGCACGGTGCGCGTTCTGACCACGGTGGAGAGCAACCATGCGCAGCTGAGCATCAGCGATACCGGGATCGGCATGTCGGATCAGGAGCAGACGAACCTGTTCACCGAGTACTACCGCACCCAGACAGCGCGGGACAGCGCCATCGCCGGGCACGGCATCGGCCTGTCGCTCACGCGCCGGATCGTGGTCGCCCACGGCGGGCAGATCAGCGTGCGCTCACGGCCCGGCGAGGGCTCGACCTTCACCATCCGGCTCTCCCTGGACGGCGACGAGGAGCGATCACCGCTCCCCTGACCACGATCCTGCCCGGCGCAACAGCTCCGAGCTCCGCAGAGACGGGACTGTGGCGGAGAACGCAGACCCCCGGGACAGTGGTCCGCCCCGTGGACCGGGGAGATCGCTACCATCAAACGGTATAGGCGCCGGTGAAAGCGAGCTTCGATGAGAACTGCACTGACGGTGCTGCTGGCTGTCCTCTACGCCGCGCTGGCTGTGGTGGTCTTCGGGCTGTCCGGAGTGTTCGGCGCCTTCGGCGCGGTGCTGTGGCGCGATATCGCCGTGCTGCTGCTGACGACGGTGGCCGCCTGCGCGCTGACCTACGTCTCGCTGCTGCTGATGAGGTTCCTTCGCGAGGTGCGCCATCCGCGCAACTCCCCCGGTGACCCCGACGCCCTGGCGTGGCATCTGCTGGTGCCGTGCCGCGACGAGGAGAGCGTGATCGCCGAGACCGTCTCCGCCGCCCGCACCTCGTTCCCGGGTGTGCACGTGTGGGTGATCGATGATGCCAGCGAGGATTCCACCGCGTCGGTGGTGCAGGACCTGATGGTGTTCGACGATCGGGTGCATCTGATCTCGCGCATCGCCCCGGAGGCGCGCACGGGCAAGGGCGATGCGCTCAACGCCGCCTACCGGATCGTGTCCGCGTATGTGGGAGGCACGTCCCAGGAGCGCCACCGCACCGTGGTGGGGGTGCTGGATGCTGACGGGTTCCTCTCGGACAACGCCCTGGCGATGCTGGCCGGTCCGGAGTCCTTCGGTGAGGAGTCGATCGGTGCTGTGCAGCTCGAGGTGTGGATGAAGAACCGCGGCGACCGCCGCCCCCGGCCGGGCGACGGGAGGCTGCGCAATGC
>JAKDNE010000199.1 GCA_030451965.1 Brachybacterium sp.
TTCCGGGTCGACAAGAACGCCCGGCAGCCGACGCACAGGGGGTCAGATCCATGGGTCGCGGCCGACAGAAAGCCAAGCACACCAAGGTGGCACGGGACCTCAAGTACTACAGCCCGCCGACGGACCTCACGGCATTGCAGCGCGAACTGCAGTCCGAGCGAGGCGAGGCCTCCAGCGCCGACGGAGACGACCGGGCCGAGGACAGCGACAACTGGGCCGACGAGGATGCACCGTCCGCACGACACCGCTGAGGACACCGGCATCCGCCGGAGAACACCGTGACACAGCATGAGGGCCGACCCGCGGGTCGGCCCTCATGCTGTGTCACGGCCGTCTCAGCTCAGGCCCAACCGGCGTGCTGACCGGCCATCAGCACCGCCCCGCCATCGACGCCCTTGGCGCCGGTGACCACGTGCTCGAGCGCCGCGCCGGGCACGGGCAGCGAGTCCTCGCCGATGACCTCGCCGATCACCCGTGCCCCGAGCCCGCGCTCCGACAGCACAGCGAGTGTCGCGTCGGCCGAGCCCGCGTCGACGAGAGCGATCATGCCGATGCCCATGTTCAGGGTTCCCTCGAGATCCAGCTGCGGCACCGCTCCCCAGCCGGCCACCCGTGAGAACACGGCACCCGGCTCCCACCGGGAGCGGTCGATCCGGGCGGCGAGTCCGCGCGGTATCACGCGGGCGAGGTTCGCCGCGAGCCCTCCGCCGGTGACATGGCTCAGCGCGTGGACGGCGCCGATGGTGCGGGCGTCCCGCAGCACGGCCAGCAGGTCCGCGGTGTAGATCCGGGTCGGCTCGAGCAGCTCCTCACCGAGGGTGCGGCCGAAGTCCTCCACGGCAGTGTCCAGGGAGAGACCGGCGGCGGCGATCACGGCGCGCACCAGCGAGTAGCCGTTGGAGTGGAGCCCGGAGGCATCCATCCCGATCACCACGTCCCCGGGGCGCACCCGCTCGGGGCCCAGCAGGTCAGCGGCCTCGACCACGCCCACCGCAGCGCCCGCCACGTCGTAGTCCTCGGGGGCCATCAGGCCCGGGTGTTCGGCGGTCTCCCCGCCCACCAGCGCGCAGCCGGCCAACCGGCAGCCCTCGGCGATGCCGCGCACGATGTCGGCGATCCGCTCCGGCACCACGGTGCCGCACGCGATGTAGTCGGTCATGGCCAGCGGCTCGGCACCGACGACGATGATGTCGTCGACCACCATTCCCACCAGGTCACGACCGATGGTGTCGTGGATGTCCAGTTCCCGGGCGATCGCGATCTTGGTGCCCACGCCGTCCGTGGAGGAGGCCAGCAGTGGTCGGTCGTAGGTCTTCAGCGCGCTGACGTCGACGAGGCCGGCGAAGGCTCCGATCCCGCCGAGCACCTGCGGACCGTGGGTCGCGGCGACGGCTTCCTTCATCAGCTCGACGGCGCGGTCGCCGGCGGCGGTGTCCACACCGGAGTCGGCGTAGGTGATCCCGGAGGAGCGGGCGTCCTGGGGAGTGGGGTTCGTGTCGTTCATGCGTCCTTCTCGGCGACGGAGGGTTCGGCGGGGGGAGCCTGGATGATGCCCTGGGCCCGGGCGACGGGCTCCGGCAGCGCGACCGGGTACTTCCCGGAGAAGCAGGCGGTGCACAGCGCCTCCTCCGGCTGGGCGGTGGCGGCGATCATCCCCGCCTCGGTGATGTATCCCAGCGAGTCGGCGCCGAGCGAGCGCGCGATCTCCTCGATGCCGAGACCATTGGCGATCAGCTCCGCCCGGGAGGCGAAGTCGATCCCGTAGAAGCAGGGCCAGCGCACCGGAGGGGAGGAGATCCGTACGTGGACCTCGGCCGCTCCCGCTTCGCGCAGCATCCGCACCACGGCGCGCTGGGTGTTGCCGCGCACGATCGAGTCGTCGACCACGATCAGCCGCTTGCCCTCGACGACCTCTCGCAGCGGATTGAGCTTCAGGCGGATGCCGAGCTGACGGATGGTCTGGCTGGGCTGGATGAAGGTACGGCCGACGTAGGCGTTCTTCACCATGCCCTGCCCGTAGGGGATGCCCGATTCCTGGGCGTAGCCGATGGCGGCCGGGGTGCCGGACTCGGGAGTCGGGATCACCAGGTCCGCCTCGACGGGATGCTCCCGGGCGAGCTGGCGACCCATCTCGGTGCGGGCCTCGTTGACGCTGCGCCCGGCGATGCGGGTATCGGGGCGGGCGAGGTAGGCGTATTCGAAGACGCAGCCCTTGGGCACGGGGGGCATCACCTGCTCGGAGCGCAGGCCCTGCTCATCGATGACGATCATCTCGCCGGGAGCGACCTCGCGCACGAAGCTGGCGCCGCAGATGTCCAGGGCCGCGGTCTCGGAGGCGACCACCCAGCCGCGCTCGAGGCGCCCCAGCACCAGCGGGCGGATGCCCTGGGCATCGCGCGCCGCGTACAGCCTGGTCTCCGTCATCAGGGTGAAGCAGTAGGCGCCGTGAAGGCGCGGCATCAGCTCCCGCAGGGCGTCCTCGAGGCGCCCCTCGACGTTCAGCAGAGCGGTGACCAGAGCGGTGTCGGTGGTGTTGCCGCGAGCGATCTCGCCGGTGCGCGGCCTGCCGTGGCGCTCCTCGATCAGGTCCAGCAGCTCCTCGGTATTGACCAGGTTGCCGTTGTGAGCCATGGCCACGGTGCCATCGGGCAGGGGGCCGAGGGCGGGCTGGGCATTGGACCAGGTGGAGCCGCCGGTGGTCGAGTACCGGGTGTGCCCGATCGCGATATGGCCCTGGAGCGCTTCGAGCGAGGCTTCGTCGAAGACCTGGGAGACCAGTCCCATGTCCTTGTAGACCATGATCTGGGAGCCATCGCTGGTCGCGATGCCGGCGGACTCCTGCCCGCGATGCTGGAGAGCGTAGAGACCGTAGTAGGTCAGTTTGGAGACGTCCTCACCGGGGGCGAAGACGCCGAAGACCCCGCAGGCGTCCTGCGGGCCCTTCTCCCCGGGGAGCAGGTCATGGGAGAGTTTTCCGTCGCCGCGTGCCACTGGACCATAGTGCCACAGGCGCCTGGTGCGGCCCAGTGATGTCCGCGGGGATCAGCAGCGGCGGCCGCCGAGGTGCGGAGGCGGGAACTGCCGGAGCTCAGCGGCGCTGCCGCCCCTCACCGCGATGCCTGATCGCGTCCACCAGGGCAGCGATCGCGGCCAGTGGGAGGCCGACGAACACCGCGGCCACCAGCATGAAGTTCAGGACGCCGCTGAGATCCGCGAAGTCGAAGAGGGGAGCGCTGAGCAGTGCTGCCACAGCCGGTGCGACGATCGCGAGAGCGACCCAGAATCCGAGGGTCGGGGTGCGGCCCCGACGCACGTACAGACTGGTGACCTCGCTCTCAGGCTGTGCGTCGGCTGTCGGCTGCTCGGCGTCCCCGTCGTGCTCCAGGGGCTCGGGATGCTCGACGCTCTCGTGGTTCTCGGGGCCCTCGACGCTCTCCTCGTGCTCGGGATGCTCGCGGTTCTCGGGATGCTCAGGGTTCTCGGGATGCTCGGGGGTTCCGTGGTTCTCGGTGTCGTTCACAGTGCTCACAGTCCTCCAGCGGCGTCGACCGCCGCGGCGACGATCGCCGGGTCGGTGCAGGTCTCGGGTGCGCCGTCCTCGACCGGAGCGCCGGGTCGCCGACGGGCGGACAGATGGACATCGGCCACCCCGGTGAGGCGCACGAGATCGCCGATGTCGGCGGGGCGCACCCCTCCCCCGCCGCAGATGTCCAGCAGCCCCTCCGCGGCATCGACCATCGCGCCGAGGTCCTCGGCTCCGTCCAGGGCCCGAGCCGCTCCCCCGGAGCTGAGCACCCGATGGATCCCGAGACCCAGCAGGGTCCGCACCGCGGCCTCCCGCTGCGCACGGCCCGACAGCGCGTCGACCGCGCGGTGGACGGTGAGGGTGACCCCTCGCATCGCAGTGCTGCCGGCGGTCAGCGCCCCATCACGGATGGCCTCGATCGCGGACACGTCCAGCTCACCGGACTCGGTGAGCGCACCGAGCACCACACCGGCCGCCCCTGCGGCGATGCTCTCCTCGGCCTGCCGTGCCATCAGCGTGATCTCGTCGGCCGAATAGGCGAATTCCTCGGGCCGGTCCAGGAAGTCGCCGTGCTCGGCGCGGGAACGGATCAGCACGTGCACGTCGAAGTGGGGCTTGGCATCCCGCGCACCCACCAGTGCGGCGGCGCGGTCTGCGCACTCCCGGACCAGCTGGGCAGGCGGGGTGAGCCCGCCCCGGGCGAGGTCCACGCACAGCTCCACCCGGTCGGCGCCGGCCTGCGCGGCGACCTCGAGACCGGCGAGGTCCTCGACGGCGATCTCCACGGCCATACTCATCGCTTCTCCTGCTCACGGTCCGGCTGATCCTGGGCCGGCTGCTCCCGGGCAGCCTGGTCACGGGCTGTACGCACGACCCGCCGCGGGCCCAGCAGCGGCAGCAGCTCGTGCAGGTCGCTGCGCTCCCCGCTCGCGCGCACCCGACCGTCGGCCGCCGCCTGCTCCCAGTCGAGGTCGCCGGTCACCAGCGCCAGCCACGTGGCGGGATCGGTCTCGACCACCGCCGGCGGGGTGCCCCGGGTGTGCCGGGTGCCGGGGATGGCCTGCGCCGCGGCGTAGGGCGGGACTCGCAGTTCGACGGCACCGCCGGGGTACTCCTCGGCGAACAGCTCCAGGGTGTGGCGCACAGCGGGGGCGAGCACAGCGCGTCCCGCCCCGTCCGGGGCGGTCGCCCATGAGGTCAGCGCGCGGCGGCCCGCCTCGGGGTCGGTACGACGGGTCCCCACGTCAGCTGGTCGTCTCCGGCAGCAGGTCATGGACGGCGATCGTCGCGGCACGGTCCGGGCCCACCCCGATGGCGCTGATCCGGCACCCGGCGAGCTCCTCCAGGCGACGCACGTAGTTCCGTGCGTTCTCGGGCAGCTCCTCGAAGGTGCGGGCCGCGGAGAGGTCCTCGCTCCAGCCCGGGAGGGTCTCGTAGACCGGGGTGGCGTGGTGGAACTCCGTCTGGGTCATCGGCATCTCCCGGTGGATCACCCCGTCGACGTCGTAGCCGGTGCAGATCGGCACCTCGTCGATGCCGGTGAGCACGTCGAGCTTGGTCAGCACGATGTCGGTGAAGCCGTTGATGCGCACCGCATGACGGATCATCAGTGCGTCGTACCAGCCACAACGACGTGATCGCCCGGTGTTCACGCCGACCTCGCCGCCGACGCGCTGGAGGTACTCGCCCCACTCGTCCTCGAGCTCGCTGGGGAAGGGGCCGGCACCGACCCGGGTGGTGTACGCCTTGGCGATCCCGATCACGCGGTCGACGCGGGTGGGGCCGATGCCGGTGCCGGTGCAGGCACCGCCGGCGGTGGGGTTGGAGCT
Source organism: Brachybacterium sp. (assembly GCA_030451965.1). GTDB lineage: Bacteria > Actinomycetota > Actinomycetes > Actinomycetales > Dermabacteraceae > Brachybacterium. Next base: position 5,356 of record JAKDNE010000199.1, read on the forward strand.
GGTCACGAACGGGTAGGTGCCGTGGTCGACATCCAGGTAGGTGGCCTGGCCGCCCTCCATCAGGACCACCTCGTCACGGTCCAGGGCGTCGTTCAGCAGCAGCGTCGTATCGACCACCATCGGCCGCAGACGCTCGGCGTAGCCCAGCAGCTCCTCGACGATCTCGTCGATCTCGACGGCCCGGCGGTTGTAGAGCTTGACCAGCAGCTCGTTCTTCTGCCGCAGCGCCCCCTCGATCTTCTGCCGCAGGATCGACTCGTCGAAGAGGTCCTGGACGCGGATGCCGAGGCGGCCGATCTTGTCCATGTAGGCCGGGCCGATGCCGCGTCCGGTGGTGCCGATCGCCCGCTTGCCCAGGAACCGCTCGGTGACCTTGTCGAGGGTCTGGTGGTACGGGGCCACGATGTGCGCGTTGGCGCTGATGCGCAGCCGGGAGGTGTCCACGCCGCGGGACTCCAGCATCCCGATCTCCTCGAACAGTGCGCCGAGGTGGACCACCACGCCATTGCCGATGACCGGCGTGACCTGCGGCGAGAGGATGCCGGCGGGAAGGAGCTTGAGCTCGAACTTCTCGCCGTCGACGACCACGGTGTGGCCGGCGTTGTTGCCTCCGTTGGGCTTGACCACGTAGTCGACCCGTTCTCCGAGGAGATCGGTGGCCTTGCCCTTCCCCTCGTCACCCCACTGGGCTCCGACGATCACGACGGCGGGCATGGCGACTCCTGAGGAACGGGACGGGACTTTCCTGGCAGCTGGCCGCGTGGAGCGCACGGGGCCGCGTGGATCCTACCAAGCAGGGCCGGTCACCCCCTGAACCTGAGTTCCCTGGGGCGAGCACGGCAGGGGCCACCGGCACCTGGGCTCCCGGGGAGTCATGTGCGTGTGCGAACCATCAGTGGTTCTCAC
>JAKDNE010000200.1 GCA_030451965.1 Brachybacterium sp.
GTGACGCGGTTGCGCACCACGGCGTTGCCGATCTTCTTGGACACGACGAATCCCACGCGGGGTGCCTCGTCCCCCTGCGTCAGCAGGGTGAGGTGCACGACCACGTGGGATCGGGCGCTGCGCACACCGCCACGGGTGACGGCACGGAACTCGTCACCGGTGTGGAGCCGATGGCGGGACCAGGTCACGACACCACGGCCGGTACGGCGCGGATCGTCTCGAGACCGCCTCAGGCGGAGAGCTCGGCGCGGCCCTTGGAACGACGGGCGTTCAGGATGGAGCGGCCGGCGCGGGTGCGCATACGGGCGCGGAAGCCGTGCTTCTTGGCGCGACGACGGATGTTCGGCTGGAACGTGCGCTTGCTCATGGTTCTCCTCGATCGTGGGCACCGACGTGCCCCTCGCGGTGGTCTGTGGTCTGCTGCACGAACGGGAAGTCCGGGCGCACCCGCCGAGACGGGGCGGCTGCCGAGGTCCGATCCGATGCCGGAGTGGGTCCACAGTGGATCCGGGAACCGTATCGGGACGGCGCGCAGCGCTGACTGCACGATTTTAGGCACGGGCGTGCGCGGGGTCAACGTCTCAGCGCTTCTGCGGCCCGGTTGTGGCCGGATTCTCACTCCGCATCGGCGTTTCGCAGGGAACAGCACAGGGGGACCAGGGGAGAGGAGGACCTCACCACACGTTGTCCACATCCTTGATCCACAATACAGAAGCTATTGTGGAAAACTGTTCCGACCGCCCGCTCGACCTCAAGGGAGTGACCTGATGAACGAGGCGAACGCTGACGCGATCTGGGAGCGCACGCTCCATACCCTGCGCCGTGACGACACCGTGTCGCAGCGGGTCATCGCTCTGCTCACCCTCTCCCGCCTGATGGCCGTGGTGGCGGACACTGCCCTGGTCGCAGCCCCTTCCACCTCGGCGAAGGAGCTGTTCGAGCACCGGATCGCGAGCTCGTTGAAGGCGGCCCTGACCGAGGCCACAGGACGGGACATCCGCTTCGCGGTCACCGTCGACGAGTCGCTGCTGCTCGAGGGCGACAGCGCTGATCCGGCACCCTCACCCCCGCTGACCTCCTCCTCCACCCAGAGCAGTGCACATCTTGTGGACAACTCTGTGGACAGTGCTGGGCAGGATTTCCACACCGCGCCGTTCCGTCGGGACGAGGGCTCGATCCTGCCCACGAGCGAGGAGCCGGGACGGGCCGCGCTGCCCCGGAGCAGCTCCGCCGGCTCCCCGGGCGCTGTCTCCGGAGCGGAGCGGTTCGCGACCCACCGGGACTACCGCGGCCGTGCGGCCGACGATCCCAGCGCCTACGCCGGCCTCTCGGCCCTCACCGGGTCCTCCGCGCCGTCCCCCGGCCCCGCTCCCCGCCGCCGGAGCACTGCTCCGGAGGGCACTTTGGGCGAAGATTCGCGTCTGAACAGCAAATACACCTTCGACACCTTCGTGATCGGCTCCTCGAACCGATTCGCGCAGGCCGCTGCGTCCGCGGTCTCGGAGACCCCGGCCAAGGCCTACAACCCCTTGTTCATCTACGGCGGTTCGGGCCTGGGCAAGACGCACCTGCTGCACGCGGTGGGCCACTATGCCCAGAGCCTCTACCCCGACGTGGTGGTGCGGTACGTGAACTCCGAGGAGTTCACCAACGAATTCATCAACTCCGTGCAGTCCGGTCAGTTCGGCAAGGCGCAGGAGTTCCAGCGCCGTTACCGGGACATCGACATCCTGCTGATCGACGACATCCAGTTCCTGCAGCGGGCGCCGGAGACGATGGAAGCGTTCTTCCACACCTTCAACACGCTCTACAACTCGGACAAGCAGATCGTGATCACCTCCGACCTGCCGCCGAAGGAGCTGGGCGGCTTCGAGGACCGCATGCGCTCGCGGTTCGAGATGGGCCTGATGACGGATGTGCAGCCCCCGGACCTCGAGACCCGCATCGCGATCCTCCGCAAGAAGGTCGCGCAGGAGAACACCGGTGAGGTCCCTCATGACGTGCTCGAGTACATCGCCTCCCACATCGCCACCAATATCCGCGAGCTCGAGGGTGCCCTGATCCGCGTGCAGGCGCTGCACTCCCTGTCGCGGCAGCCGATGGACGTCACCCTCGCCGAGAGCGTGCTGAAGGACCTGCTCTCCCACGACGACGGCGCCCAGATCACTGCGTCGACGATCATCGCCCAGACCGCGACGTACTTCGGGCTCTCCGTCGAGGAGATCGTGGGCACCGGCCGCTCGCGGCGGCTGGTCTCGGCTCGACAGATCGGCATGTACCTCTGCCGCGAGCTCACGGACATGCCGCTGATCAGGATCGGCGACGAGTTCGGCGGCCGCGACCACACCACCGTGATGCACGCCAACAAGAAGATCAGCGAGCTCATGAAGGAACGACGGGCGATCTTCAACCAGGTCACCGAGCTCACAGCCCGGATCAAGAGCTCGAGCTCCGCGACCCGTCAGTGACGATCCGCAGCGAGGATCCATCGCCGCACCGGTCCCGGGCCTCGGAGTCCGGGCAGTTCTTGTCAGTGTGAAGAACAATGCTGGTCAGAGCGGAGTTCTCCCCAATTGTGGATAACTCTGTGGATACTGTGGAATCACAAGCCTCCACGCAGGAGTCGATGTGCACGGCCGAATGACAGGAATCGAGTTCCCCGGTCTCGTCATGCACAGCCGGCCCACGTCGCTCCGCGACTCCTCCCCGATTCGTCCACGACGCAGTTGAACCGTACGACCTGCAGTGATGATGCTTATCCACGGAATCCACAGTCGTGATGATGAGGACTGTCAGTACTTGCTCGGTGGTGGTGTGGACGGGGAGGGGTGCTCGGGAGCGATCGTCGAACGTGTCATCCGGGTGCTGGGGAACGACAGGATTCCTTGACGACGAGGAGAGCAGATCCCAGGATCGGTGAGGGTTTCCGGCGCCCGTGGGTGAGCCGGGAGCGGTCCGCGGGCGAGGGAAGTCAAGGATCATCCCCGGTGTGTCGGCGGCAGCTCTCCGGAACCGATACGCTGTGCACCGTTCGACCACGCTGCTGACTGGTGCGGTCGCCCCTGTTCTGTCATTCGACCACTGCGAAGGAGTGGCAACGGTGAAGTTCCACCTCGATCGCGGCGTCCTGGCCGACGCCGTCTCCTGGGCCACCCGAACCCTCCCCGTGCGACCGGCGATGCCGATCCTGCAGGGTGTGCGGATCATTGCCGATGCCGGCGGGGAACTGCAGCTCTCGACGTTCGACTACGAGGTCAGCGCCCAGATCAGGCTCGAGGCCGAGGTCGAGCAGCCCGGCGAGGTGCTGGTCCAGGGTCGGATGCTCTCGGACATCGTGCGAGCCCTGCCGAACAAGGACGTCTCCATCGCACTCGAGGGCACCAAGCTCCAGGTCCGCTGCGGCAGCGCCCGCTTCGCCCTGGCCACCCTCCCCGTCGAGGAGTACCCGCAGCTGCCGTCCATGCCGCCGGTGGCGGGCTCCGTCGCCGCCGATGTGTTCTCCGAGGCGATCTCGCAGGTCACAGTCGCCGCGTCGAAGGACGACACCCTGCCGCTGCTGACCGGAGTGAAGATGGAGATCAGTGGCGAGACCATGACGCTGATGTCCACCGACCGCTACCGCCTGGCGCTGCGCGAGCTCACCTGGAACCCCACCACGCCCGGCACCGAGCTCACCGCCCTGGTGCGCGGCCGCACCCTCCACGAGGTCGCCCGCTCCCTGGCCAGCGGCGGCAGCGTCGAGATCGCCCTGTCCGACGACGACTCCGCGACCCTGATCGGCTTCGAGGCCGGCGGTCGACGCACCACCTCGACCCTGGTGGACGGCGAGTACCCGCCGGTGCGACGCCTGTTCCCGGATTCCTCCGCGATCACCGCCGTGGTCTCCACCGCCAGCCTGATCGACGCCGTCAAGCGCGTCTCCCTGGTCGCCGAGCGCAACACCCCGGTGCGGCTGTCCTTCACCGAGGGACAGGTCGCGCTCGAGGCCGGCGCCGGCGACGACGCCCAGGCCAGCGAGGTGCTCGAAGCGCATCTGACGGGCGAGGACCTGGTCGTCGGCTTCAACTCCGGTTTCCTGCTGGACGGGCTCGGCGCCCTGGGCACCGATTTCGCCCGCCTCACCTTCACCGACTCGATCAAGCCATCGGTGATGACCGGCCAGGACTCGCTCGAGGGCGACCCCGACTCCTCGTACAGGTACCTGATCATGCCGATGCGGATCTGAGGGAGGGAGAGCTCCCTCCGTGCAGCTGACCGCCCTTGATCTCACCGACTTCCGCTCCTATCCCCGGCTGAGCCTGTCGATCCGGCCCGGCATCACCGTGCTGGTCGGTCAGAACGGCCAGGGCAAGACCAACATCGTCGAAGCCCTCTGGTACCTGGCCACTCTGTCCAGCCATCGGGTGCCTCACGATGCCGCGCTCGTCCATCGCGGGGAGAGCACCGCGATCGTCCGGGCGAGCTTCGTCCGTGCTGGACGGCCTCTGCAGGTCGACCTCGAGATCACCCCGGGCAAGTCCAATCGGGCTCGGCTGCAGGGCCAGAACGTCTCCCGGCTGCGAGATCTTCTCGGTGAGGTGCGGGCGGTGCTGTTCGCCCCCGAGGACCTGGGTCTGATCAAGGCCGATCCGGAGGGACGACGACGATTCCTGGACGAGCTGCTGTTCGAGATCGCGCCCCGCTTCGCCTCGGTCAAGGCCGACTACGATCGAGTGCTCAAGCAGCGCGGCAACCTGCTCAAGCAGATGCGGTCCATGCGTCGCGGGGGCAGCGGACGCAGCGTGGCCGGCCTCGATCCGACCGACTCCGCGGCCTCGACGCTCGAGGTCTGGGATCAGCAGCTGGCCCGGTTCGGCGCCGAGCTGTTGCGCGCCCGCCTCCACCTGGTCAACCGGCTCAGCCCCCATCTGGGGTACTCCTATCTGCGGGTGTCGACCGACGAGGGCGCCGAACCGGGTCTCGACCTGCCCCCTGACCAGCGAGGAGAGGTGAGCTCGCCGGCGTCGATCCGTTACCGCTCCTCGGTGCTGGATGAGCTCGACGCCGCCGCCGGCTCCCTGCCCGGCACCCGCGAGATCCAGGACGCGATGCTGGAGATGCTGGCGGCCGGCCACGACGACGAGATCGATCGCGGCGCGACCCTGACCGGTCCCCACCGGGACGACCTGGAGATCCGGCTCCACGACTTCCCTGCCAAGGGCTATGCCAGCCACGGCGAGTCCTGGTCGCTCGCACTCGCGCTGCGCCTGGCTTCCTACGACCTGCTGCGGCTCGAGGAGGGCGACCTCGGCGACGGCGAACCGATCCTCATCCTCGACGACGTGTTCAGTGAGCTCGACACCCGTCGGCGCGAGCGCCTGGGTCGGATCGTCACGGACGCCTCCCAGGTCCTGATCACCACCGCCAACGACACCGATATCCCGGACACCCTGGACGGCGAGATCCATGTGGTCGACGTCAGCCTCGGCGACGCGATCCCCCGGGGCAGCGGATTCCGGTCATGAGCGCGAAGGACGGATCACGCACCGGAAGCGGCGGACCGGTGCGTCCGAGGCTCGCGAACCCCTATGACCTGGGCACCTGGTCGGCGGCAGGGGCACCGACCGAGGAGACCGGGCCGACAGGGGTCCGGCCCCGGGTCGACAGGGGTGTCGGTGGGCTCTATGACGATCCCGGTCGCCGCGAGGCCCCGCTCGTCGCCGACGAGGTGCTCTTCGATCCGCCGGAGCTGCCCGCCGCCTCGGACCCCTTCGAGCTCGCCCGACGTACGGTGAACCGCTCCCGGGCAGCGGCGCGGGACCGAGGACTCTTCCCCATCTCCGCGAAGACGCAGGCCAGAGATGTACGTGACCGCTCCGGCCGCGCCCCCGGCTACTCCGGATCACGCCCCGACCCGCGGGACCCGCAGGGCATCGAGAACGTGCTGAAGAAGGTGCTGGGAAACCTCGGCTGGAACGCCGGGATGAGTGCGGGGCGGGTGCTGGAGGAATGGGACGACATCGTCGGCGAACGGCTCGCGATCCATTGCCGACCCGTCTCCTTCGAGGAGGGAGTGCTGGTGGTCAGTGCCTCGTCCTCGGCCTGGGCCGCGCAGCTGCGGATGCTCACCCCCCAGCTGATCACCACGATCGAGGAGCGTGTCGGCTCCCACGTGATCTCCGAGCTCACCGTGACCGGCCCGGCCGCCGCCCAGCGCAGCTGGAAGAAGGGCCGCCGCACGGTGACCTGGCGCGGCCCCCGGGACACCTACGGCTGA
>JAKDNE010000006.1 GCA_030451965.1 Brachybacterium sp.
CGCCCACGGAGTGCGCGACGCCCTCGCCCACGGGGTGAAGGTCACCGGCTGCAGCGTCATCGAGGTCGACGCGGGCGTGGACACCGGCACGATCCTCGCCCAGGCCGCGGTCGAGGTCCGCGACGAGGACACCGAGGCGACCCTCCTCGATCGGATCAAGGCCGTCGAGCAGCCGCTGCTGGTGGACGTGGTGCGGCGTCTCACCGCCCGCCCCTGAGGACGGGACCGTCGCGGGGTCCCGGATAGGGTGGACCCACACGACTGGCGAAGGTGGGGGACCACCGGGGAGTGACGACAGTGGGTATCGACCGCCTGGGTGCCCACCGCAAGCAGATCCGAACAGGAGCACCCCCACGTGAGCACCGCAGAGCGCCTTCCCCTGACCCGAGCCCTCCTCTCCGTCTTCGACAAGACCGGCATCGTCGACCTGGCCCGCACCCTCGCCGACGGCGGCGTGGAGATCGTCTCCACCGGCTCCACCGGCAGCACCCTCCGCGAGGCCGGGATCGCGGTCACCGACGTCGAGACCGTCACCGGCTTCCCCGAGATGCTCGACGGCCGGGTCAAGACTCTCCACCCGCGCATCCACGGTGGGATCCTCGCTGATCAGCGGCTCGCCGCGCACCAGGAGCAGCTGAAGGCCCACCAGATCTCCCCCTTCGACCTGGTCGTGGTGAACCTCTATCCCTTCACCGAGACCGTCGCCGCGGGGGGCAGCTTCGACGAGATCATCGAGAAGATCGACGTCGGCGGCCCCACCATGGTGCGTGCGGCCGCGAAGAACTTCGCCTCCCTCGCCGTGGTCGTCGACCCGGAGGGCTACCAGATCGCGGCCGAGGCCGCCGCGGCCGGCGGTTTCACCCTCGCCGAGCGCCAGCAGCTGGCGACCATCGCCTTCACCCGCACCGCCGAGTACGACGAGGCGATCAGCGACTGGATGCTCGAGCAGCTCGACGGTCCCGCAGAGGCCGGGTCCGCAGGACTCGAGCAGGACGAGCTCGAGGACGATGCGGACCTCAGCATCCTCGACCTCTCTGATGCCGATGCCGCCGAGCTCGGGATCACCGCCACCCTCCGTTACGGCGAGAACCCGCACCAGCGGGCCCGTCTGGCTGTGACCGACGAGCGCGCCCCCGGTCTTGCAGGCGCCGAGCAGCTCGGCGGCAAGGAGATGAGCTACAACAACTACGTCGATGCCGATGCCGCCGTGCGCGCCGCCCACGACCACTGGCTGCCGGCAGTCGCCGTGGTCAAGCACAACAACCCCTGCGGCATCGCCGTGGCCGGCCAGGACGAGGACATCGCCCACGCCCACGCCCGCGCCCACGGCACCGATCCGGTCTCCGCCTACGGCGGCGTGATCGCCTCCAACCGTCCCGTCACCCTCGCCATGGCCCAGCAGGTGGGGCCCGTCTTCACCGAGGTCATCCTGGCCCCCGACTACGAGGACGAAGCGCTCGCGCTGCTGCGCACCAAGAAGAACCTGCGGATCCTGCGTCTTCCCGGGCAGTACTCCCGCGGTGTGGAGATGCGGGAGATCTGGGGCGGGATGCTGATCCAGGACTCCGACACCATCGCCGCCGACGGCGATGATCCGGTGCAGTGGACCCTCGCCGCGGGCGAGGCTGCCGACGACGCCACCCTGGCGGACCTCGCCTTCGCCTGGCGCTCGGTGCGCGCGGTGAAGTCCAACGCGATCCTGCTGGCGAGGGACTCCGCCGCCGTCGGCCTCGGGATGGGCCAGGTCAACCGTCTGGACTCGTGCCGTCTGGCTGTCGCTCGGGCCAACACGCTGGGCACGCATGCCGAGGGCGAGCAGGCCCCGGAGCGGGCCCGCGGCGCGGTCGCGGCCTCGGACGCCTTCTTCCCCTTCGCCGACGGTGCGCAGATCCTCATCGATGCCGGCGTGCGCGCGATCGTGCAGCCCGGCGGCTCGATCCGTGACGAGGAGGTCCTCGAGGCCTGCCGCGCCGCCGGCGTGACCATGTACCTCACCGGGACACGCCACTTCGCGCACTGAGGCCCGGCCTCCCGACCCGTCGGTCGGTGCGCCCCGACCCCGCCACCGGCAGGGCGGGGCGCATCGCCCTCCGACACCGGTGACCCCTCGTCCACCGTCTCGTCCTCCAGGACCTCTAGAGTTGGTCCATACCCCCGCGTGCGAAGGAGCGACCGTGAAGATCCCTGACAACCAGAGCCTGCGCGAATACATCGAGCATCTGCGCGACGAGGGGTACTCGGTCCAGGACGGTCACACGCCGGACCCGGACCTCATCGACCCGCAGGGCAATCCGGTCTACACCTGGCAGGAGGGCTACCCGTACGCCACCCGCATGGGGCGGGACGAGTACGAGCTGGAGAAGTACAAGCTGCAGGTGGAGCTCCTGAAGTACCAGTACTGGCTCGAGGACAACGATCAGAAGTCGATCATCATCTTCGAGGGGCGGGACGCGGCCGGCAAGGGCGGCACCATCAAGCGCTTCACCGAGCACCTGAACCCGCGCACCGCCCGTGTGGTCGCGCTGAACAAGCCCAGCGACAGAGAGCGCGGGCAGTGGTACTTCCAGCGCTACGTCCAGCATCTGCCCACCGACGGCGAGATGGTGCTGTTCGACCGTTCCTGGTACAACCGGGCCGGTGTCGAGCGGGTGATGGGCTTCGCGACCCCCGAGGAGTACGAGACCTTCATGAATCAGGTGCCGTACTTCGAGCGCATGCTCGTGGACTCCGGCATCTTCGTGACGAAGTTCTGGTTCTCCGTCTCCCAGAAGGAGCAGCGCACCCGCTTCGCGATCCGTCAGCTGGACCCGGTGCGCCGCTGGAAGCTGTCCCCGATGGACCTCGAGTCCCTGGACCGCTGGGAGGCGTACACGCAGGCGAAGGAGGAGATGTTCCGCCGCACGGACAAGAAGTACGCGCCGTGGACGATCATCCGCTCCAACGACAAGAAGCGCGCCCGGCTGAACGCCATGCGCTACTTCCTCTCCCAGTTCGAGTACGACGACAAGGACCACGAGGTCGTCGGCGTGCCCGATCCCAAGCTCGTGATGCGCGGCAAGATGGAGGAAGCCGACGAATGAGCTGAGGCTCCCCCTGGCCTGACCGGGGCCCCGCCGCGGCCACAATCACGCGCCCACCACCACGCCGCCCACCGTCCTGGCGGGGGCGCGGCGTGGTGCGTCCTGCCCGGACGCCTTTCTCAGGACGTCTGGGCGGGGTCCTCGGGCAGACGCGTGATCTCCCCGGAGTCCAGCTGCTGCTCGGTCAGGGCCGGCATGGTGCCGGTCGGGGTCGCGCGATGCGGAGCGGTCATCGAGGCGGGGGACAGCAGCGACTGCAGCCGGGCCTCGTCCAGCAGACCCCGCTCCAGCACCAGGTCCGCGATCGGGCGGCCGGTCTCCAGGGCGGTGGCGGCGACGTCCGTCGCCGGGCCGTAGCCGATCACCGGCACCAGGGCGGTGACCACGCCGATCGAGCGGCGCAGGTTGTCCTCCAGAACGTCCTCGTTGACCGTGATCCCGGCGATGCAGCGATCGGCCAGGGTGTTCATCGCCCGGGTCATGATGCGCGTGGACTCGAGGATGTTGAAGGCGATCACCGGTTCGAAGGCGTTCAGCTGCAGCTGTCCGCCCTCGGCGGCGAAGGCCACGGTGAGATCGTTGCCGATCACCTCGAAGGCGACCTGGTTGACGACCTCCGGGATCACCGGGTTGACCTTGCCCGGCATGATCGAGCTGCCCGGCTGCACCGAGGGGAGGTTGATCTCGTGGAAACCGGCTCGTGGGCCCGAGGACAGCAGCCGCAGATCGTTGCAGATCTTGGAGATCTTCACCGCGATGCGGCGCAGGATCCCCGAGAAGGTCACGAAGGCGCCGGTGTCGCTGGTGGCCTCGACCAGGTCGACGGAGACCGTGAAGTCGAGCCCGGTCAGGTCGGAGAGCTCCTGGGTGGCGAGCTGTGCGTAGCGGGGATCGGTGGTGATGCCGGTGCCGATCGCCGTCGCGCCGAGGTTGATCTCCTGGAAGGCGGCCGCGGTGCGGGTGAGGCGCTCGACGTCCTCCTCGATCGTGGTCGCCCAGGCGTTGAACTCCTGGCCGACCGTCATCGGGACCGCGTCCTGCATCTGGGTGCGCCCCATCTTCAGCACCTGGGAGTACTCCGCGCCCTTGGCCCGCAGGGTCGTGATCAGGTGATCCATCGACTCCACCAGCGCCGGGAAGGTCAGCAGGATCCCCAGCCGCAGTGCCGTGGGGTACACGTCGTTCGTGGACTGGGACAGGTTGACGTGGTTGTTGGGGTGGAGGTGCTGGTATTCACCCTTGTTCCGCCCGATGATCTCCAGCGCACGGTTGGCGATCACCTCGTTGGCGTTCATGTTGGTGCTGGTCCCGGCGCCGCCCTGGATCATGTCCACCACGAAGTTCTCGTGGAGGTCGCCGGCGGCGATCTCCCCGCAGGCCTGCTCGATGGCGGCGGCGCGCTCGTCATCGAGCGACCCCAGTTGATGGTTGGCACGAGCCGTGGCCCGCTTGACCTGGGCGAGTGCCTCGATCAGTCGGGGGAAGTGGCTCAGCGGGACGTCGGTGATGTGGAAGTTCTCCTGCGCTCGCAGGGTCTGCACACCGTAGTAGGCGTCGGCGGGGACGTCGCGGTCACCGAGCAGGTCATGCTCCGTGCGAGTGGCGATGTCGGGCGTCGAACCGGGGCTGGTCATGTGAAGGAGTCCTCCAGGTCGCTCTGTGGCCGACGGCGCTGCCGACCACGGCCAGCGTAGCCGGGATCGACCGAGCCGAGGCCCGTGCGGTGCCCGTACCATGAGGCACGTGCCGCAGCGACATTCCCCCTTCACCGTCTCCGCTGCCGTGCGTCGGCAGGCGGTGCTGACCGCCGCCCTCTGCGCGCTCGGTGGGATCATCGTCCTCGGCGTGGTGTTCTCCGCCGCGCTGGCCGGCCTGCTGCTGGCTGTGCTGCTCGGCGTCCTGGCCGTGCTGCGGGCGGCGCTGCCCGTCAGAGCGGTCGGCGCCCTCGCCGTCCGTTCCCGGGGCCTCGATGTCGCGGTGCTGCTGGTGCTCGCGATCTCCCTCGGTGTGCTCTCCTCCTCCCCGAACCTCTGATCTCGCGTCCTCCCGCCGCACCGCGCGCGCTGTGAGCAGTCCGGTGGGGCGTCGAGTGCTCCGGGCACCGGCCGGTGTGGCACGATCGATCCGTGCCCACCGATACCGCCCGGCTCCATGCCGTGTTCGACCTCGCCATGAGGATCGGCGAGGGACTGCTCACCAACGGTGCAGCCGCCTCCGAGGTCACCGCGACCGTGCTGCGGGTGACCAGCTCCTCCGGCCTTCGCAACGTCTCCGCCCAGGTGACCTTCAACGAGGTGACGATCTCCTATCTCGCGGACGAGACCGCGCCCCCCTTCACCAGGGTGCGCTCCGCGGGCGACCGGGTGCAGGACTTCGCCCGGCTGGCGGCCTTCGAGGACATCTCCCACGGCTACCTCTCCGGGGAGCTGCCGCTGGACGAGGCCCGTCGCCAGGCCGCCGCGATCCCGCAGCGCCAGCCCCTCTACCGGGTCCCCCTGGCCATCTTCGGCTTCGCGGTGATGGGCGGCGCCGCCGCACTCAGCTTCGGTGCCGGAAGCCTGGTGGTGGTCGCCGCGACACTCGCCGCCGGGCTGCTGATCGCCGCCGCCGAGCTGCTGGCCCGGTGGAACATCCCGCCCTTCTACGGGCAGGCGCTGAGCGGCTTCGTCGCGGTGGGCGCCGCCTCGGCCGTCGCCCTGATCGACCACAGCGTCAGCCCCTCGATCGTCGTGGTCTCCTGCATCATCGTGCAGCTGGCCGGCCTCTCCTCGATCAGCGCGGTGCAGGATGCCGTCACCGGGTGGTACGTCACCGCGGCCGGCCGCATGCTCGAGACGCTGATGCTCACCGTCGGCCTCGTCGCCGGCGTGCGCGGCGGACTGCTGCTGGCCGAGGTGGTCGGGGCCGACGTCTCCGTCAGCGCTGCGATGCCGCTGACCCTGACCACGTCGGTGGTGGTCGTCGTCTCGGGGATGGGCATGGGGCTGGGATACGGCGTCGGCACCCAGGTCCCCGCTCGGCTGCTGCTGGCCGGTGCGCTGGTGGCGTCCGGCTCCGGCATCGTCGCCCACCTCCTCAGCGGCATCCTGCTGGATCGCACGGTGGCCGTCGCGGTCGCCGCCTTCGGCACCGGGATGGTGGCGACCCTCCTCGGTGACCGGCTGCGGGCACCGGCCCTCGCATTCGTCATGGCCGGGGTGATCCCCCTGGTCCCGGGCAGCCGCATCTACCGCGGACTCCTGGGCCTCGGGGACGATCTCGGCACAGGCATCGCGGAGCTGCTGGGCGCCGCCGAGGTCGCCGTCTCGATCGCCGCCGGGGTGGTGCTGGGGCAACTGCTGGCCTCCCGTATGCTGCCGTATTTCCGTCGCAGCGGAATCGCGTACACCCCGGCGATCTCCTCGCCGTTCACCACGCTGCGGCGACGGCGGGTCTCCCTCGGATCGCGTCGGATCCGGCGACGCCGAGGCGCCGCGGTGATCGAGCCGTCTACGATGACCGGTGAGATGACAGCGCTGTCCTCCACGATGTTCGACGACCTCTCGTTCCTCGAGGACCTCGAGCCGCCCTCGGACCTCGAGGACGGCACCGGGCGGCGCCCCGACCGTGAGGAGTGACCATGACCACCACCGCACTGATCGCCGCCGGCGGGTACTCGCGCAGCGGCACCGGCCGCGGGCCCGGTATCGAGTTGCTGGGCCTGAGCATCGACGGGGCCACCGGTGCCCCGGCCGTGGAGCGGCTGGCGGTGGTCGATCTGCCCGATCCCTCCTTCGTGCTCTGGAGCCAGGACGGGACGCTGCTGCACGCGGTGCTCGAGGGTGATCCCACCCGGGTGGTCGCCGTGCGGGTGTCCGCCGACGGTCGCGAGGCCGAGATCATCGGGGATCTCGCCGTCGACGGCACCGGGGGCTGCCATCTCAGCCGCGGCACCGACCCCTCCACCCTGATCGTCGCGCAGTACGGGGCGGGAACCGTGGCCACCGTGCGACTCGATGAGGCCGGGATCCCGATCGAGCAGATCGATCTGGACGACCACCGTGACCTTCGCGACAGCGGCGACAACAGCGCCGGGAGCGACCTCGGCAGTCCGCATCCGCACCAGGTGGTCGCCCTGCCGGGCACCCAGCTGCTCGCCGTTCCGGACCTCGGGCTGGACCGGGTGCTGATGTACCGCCAGGACACGGCCGGGATGATCGACCTCGCGGGGGAGATCCCCCTCCACCGCGGCAGCGGCCCCCGTCACCTCGTGGCGGACCACGAGTCCGAGCAGCTCCACATCGCCTGCGAGCTCTCGGGAATGGTCGCCACGGCGGTCCGCAGCGAGAAGCCCCCGCAGCGCAGGCTGCCGTCCGCGATGGAGGGGCCGACGCATCAGTGGAGTGTGCGTTCGATGACCCCCGGCAGCGGGCGGGAGGGTGCCAATGCGCTTTCCCACATCGAGCTGACCGGGGATGAGTCCGCGCTGCTGGTGGCCAACCGCGGGCCCGACACCCTCTCGCTGCTCTCCCTCGACCAGATGCGACCGCTGCTGGTGGCGGAGGTCGAGGTGGGGGCGCACCCGCGCCACTTCACCCAGCTGGGTGACCTGGTGCTGGTCGCCGCGCAGGAGGGCGACCGCATCGACGTGCTGCGGCTCAGCGGAGACGAGCTCGTCACGGCCGCGGAGCCGATCGCCGCCCCCTCGGTGGCGTGTCTCGCCGTACGACCCTGAGAGGCGGCTCTGCGCTTTTGTCGTCTTGACGGTTAGACTTTCGAACGCCGTGCCGGGCGGGGAACGCCTTCCGTCGCGTCCCGGCCACTGACCGCTCCGGAAGGATCTTCATGACCAGCGCAGGTTCCCTCAACGTTCCCGCATCCACCGACCGGGACACGGTGGAGCTCTCCGCCGCCCCTGAGCGCTCGGCGGCCGCGGGCCGGGCCGCCCAGCTGTTCGAGGAGTCCTTCGGGTATGCGCCGGACGGGGTCTGGTCCGCACCGGGTCGGGTGAACATCATCGGCGAGCACGTCGACTACCAGGACGGGCTGTGCCTGCCGATGGCGATCTCCCACCGCTGCTTCGCGGCGGCGGCGCGCACTCCCACCAACCGTCTGCGGTTGCGCTCCGCCCAGGACGAGACGGTGCTGGACATCGATGCTCGCGAGCTCACCGCCGAGGCCGTCACCGGCTGGCCCGCCTATGTGGCCGGTGTGCTGTGGGCGCTGCGCTCGCGGATCTCCGGGGTCTCCACCCGCGGCATGGACATCATGATCGACGGCCAGGTGCCGCTGGGCGCCGGGCTCTCCAGCTCCGCCGCGCTCGAGTGCGCCGCCGCGGAGGCCATCGAGGACCTGCTGACCCTCGGCACCGGACCGCTGGACCGGGTGCGGGCCGCGATCACCGCCGAGACCGACTTCGCGGGCGCCTCCACGGGCGGACTGGACCAGTCGGCCTCGGTGCTCTCCCGCGAGGGTCATGCGCTCTTCCTCGACTGCCGCGACTTCTCCACCCGCCCGGTGCCGTGGGACCTCGCCTCCCAGGACCTCGCACTGCTGATCACGGACACCCGTGCCGAGCACTCGCATGTGGACGGCGAGTACACCGCGCGTCGTGCCGACAGCGAGCGCGCCGCGCAGGCAGTGGGCGTGCCGACGCTGCGGGACACCGATCCCGCCGAGCTGGAGCAGCTGCTCGCCCGGATCGATGACGAGGTGGTGCGCCGCCGCGCCCGCCACGTGATCACCGAGATCCAGCGCGTGCGGGACTTCGACGCCCTGCTGGCCGACGGCTCGGTGCGCGAGCATGTCGAGGAGCTCGGTGCTCTGCTGAACGCCTCGCACGACTCCCTGCGCGAGGACTACGAGGTGACCGTCCCCCAGCTCGATGTCGCCGTCGAGACGGCACGGGAGGCCGGTGCCCATGGGGCCCGGATGACCGGCGGCGGCTTCGGCGGCTCGCCCCTCGCTCTGGTCGAGGCCGCACAGGCCCAGACCGTGGCCGCGGAGATCGCCGCGGCCTTCGCCGCCCACGGCTTCGACACCCCGGTGTTCTTCCTCGCCCTGCCCTCGGAGGGGGCCGGTCAGGACCGCTGAGGTCGCGACGGCGGGACGCTCGCCGCACCGCCGACCGGGGGAGGGGCGGCGAGCCAGACCCGCACCCCCTCCAGCAGACTCCGCTTCACCGCATCGGAGGCGGCCGACATCCTGATCGAGGAGGCGGCCAGCGCGGCCAGCTCCGCATCGTCCAGGCCGATCGCTCGCGCGGTCTCGTACTGGTCCAGCAGGCGCGAGCCGAACAGCAGCGGGTCATCAGCACCCAGGGCGATCTGGGCGCCCGAGTCCACCAGGCGGCGCAGCGGCACGTCGGCCGCCTGCTCCACCACCCCCAGCGAGGCGTTCGAGGCCGGGCACACCTCGAGGCCGATCCCGGCCTCGACCACCCGGTCCAGCAGCGCCGGATCCTCTGCTGCCCGCACCCCGTGACCCAGACGGTCCGGTCCCAGATGCTCCACCACGTCCCGCACGTGCGAGGGGCCCAGCAGCTCCCCGCCGTGCGGCACCGACAGCAGCCCGGCCCCGCGCGCGATCCGGAACGCCGGAGCGAACTCGGCCGTGGTGCCGCGCCGCTCGTCGTTCGAGAGCCCGAAGCCGACCACCGGTCCCGCATGCCGTGCCGCCAGGCGGGCGAGGGTGCGGGCGTCCAGGGGGTGCCGGGTGCGGGAGGCGGCGATGACGATCCCGATGCTCACCCCGGTCTCCTGCTCCGAACGGGCGGACTGGTCCAGCACGATCTCGATCGCCGGGGTCAGCCCGCCCACGAACGGGGCATAGCTGGTGGGATCGACCTGCAGCTCGAGCCGCCCCGAACCCTCGGCGGCGTCGTCCTCGGCGGCCTCGTGGAGGAGCCTCCGCATCGCCTCCTCGGAGTCGACCACGGTGCGCGCCGTGTCGTACTGGCGCTGGAAGCGGAACCATCCGCGACGGGTCGGCTCGACCTGCAGCGCGACGTCGTCGGTGAGAGCGCGGGGCAACCGGATCCCTCGCTCCGCCGCCAGCTCCCACAGCGTGGTGGGACGCATCGACCCCGTGAAGTGCAGGTGCAGATGCGCTTTCGGCAGCGTGGCGAGATCGCGGTGGGCGCCGTCCGCCGCACTCATGCGCGGTGCATCACTCGGACAGCAGCGCAATCACCCGGTCGATGCCCTCGGTGATGTCGTCGTCGGCCAGCGCGTAGGAGAAGCGCAGGTGACCCGGGGCGCCGAACGCCTCACCGGGCACCGCAGCGACCTCCGCCTCCTCGAGGATCACGGTCGCCAGTTCCGTGGAGGTGGTGACCTCCCGGCCGCGGATCGTCCGCCCCAGCGCCTGGGAGACATCCGGGAAGGCGTAGAACGCCCCGGTGGGGGTGGGCACCGTGAAGCCCGGCACCTGGGAGAGCTTCTCGACGATCAGTCGACGCCGGCGGTCGAAGGCCACCCGCATCTCCTCGACGGGCTCGCTCGGGCCGGTCAGTGCGGCCAGCGCCGCCCGCTGCGCGATGTTGTTGACATGGGAGGTGAGGTGGGACTGCAGATTGGTCGCAGCCTTGATGACGTCGACGGGACCGACCATCCAGCCCACGCGCCATCCGGTCATCGCGAAGGACTTCGCGACGCCGCCCAGCAGCACCGTGGTCTCCGCCAGCTCCGGAACCGCCTTCAGCACCGAGGTGAACGGCATCCCCTCATAGGTGAGGGACTGGTAGATCTCGTCGGTGACCACCCAGATCCCATGTTCGAGGGCCCAGCGACCGATCTCGGCGACCTGCTCGGGCGTGAGCACCACGCCGGTGGGGTTCGAGGGGGAGCACAGCAGCAGCACGCGGGTGCGCTCGGTGCGGGCCGCCTCGAGCTGCTCCACGGTCGGGACGTAGTTCTGCTCGACCCCGGCGAGGACCGGCACCTCGGTGGCGCCGGTCTGCCGAATCGCCTCGGGGTAGGTGGTCCAGTACGGGGCCGGGAGGATGACCTCGTCACCCGGGTCCAGGAGCGTGGCGAAGGTCTGGAAGACGGCCTGCTTGCCGCCGTTGGTGACGAGCACCTGCGCGGGATCGATCTCGAGGCCGGTGGAGCCGGAGAAGGACTCCGCCAGCGCCTGCTTGAGCTCGGGCTGCCCGCCGGTGGCCGAGTAGCGGTGGTTGCGCGGATCCTGAGCGGCCTGGACCGCCTCCTCGACGATGTGCCCCGGGGTGGGGAAGTCGGGCTCGCCGGCGCCGAAGCCGATCACCGGCCGACCTGCGGCCTTGAGCGCCTTGGCCGTGGCGTCGACCGCGAGGGTCGCGGAGGGCTGGATCGCTCCCACCCGCCGTGAGACGCGGGCGTGCGGGGTCGAGTGCGGATTGGTCGCGGAGATGCTGGCATCGTCGGTGGTCACTCGACCATCGTGGCAGAGCACGCCCTCCGCCGCCAGGTCGACGCGCTGGTGGAGATGCGAGGGGCGGGCGCGTCCGCCACCGCGGGCAGAGGGAACGGGGGAGTGGTCTGCGTCTCGTGATCGTGTGATCTGACGCAGATCGATTCGCACGAGGTCCCCGCGGCTTGTATGCTGGTCGCTGGTCACAATCGCAGGCTCTTCCGAGAGCGTGCGGAGATGACCTCATGAGGTCTGGTCCTCATGAAGGGCAGTGGCGCAATTGGTAGCGCAGCGGTCTCCAAAACCGCAGGTTGCAGGTTCGAGCCCTGTCTGCCCTGCCGGTCCGGCCGGGTCACCCGGTCGGATGCGGATGACCTCGACGAGATCGGACAGTCCAGCGTGAACTCCACCCAGAACGCCCCGTCGACGCCGAGCGGCGCCGACGCCCAGGGCTCCGGGTCCAAGAACCCCTTCCTGGCGATCGGTCTGTTTTTCCGCCAGGTCCTCGCGGAGCTGAGGAAGGTCGTCGTCCCGACGCGTCGGGAGCTCGTGCTGTACTCGATCACGGTCCTGATGTTCGTCATCTTCATGATCCTGCTGATCTTCGGCCTCGACTCCGTGTTCAGCTGGCTGTCCAGGATCGCCTTCACGGTCCCTGACCTGTGAGCCGCGGGCCGTCCCGCACCGCACACCGCACCGTGACCGATCAGTTCCACGCCGCCAGGAAGGCAGGTTCCCGCCGATGAGCGATCAGACCTCTACCCCCGACGAGTCCTACGAGGACCTCGACGACTCCCTCTCGTTCTCCTCCTCCGCAGTGGAGGCCGCCGCATCGCAGGGCGATGACGCGCCCGAGGCCGCGGCCGACGAGGCCGCCGCAGAGGATGCGGCGCCGGCCGACGGGACCGACCAGGACGTCGAGGCCGAGCGCTCCGCCGAGGGCGCTGATGCCGATGCCGAGAGCGCTGAGACCGACGCCGCCGACACCACGGATGCTGCCGACCGTGCCGACGACGCGGATGCCGACGCTTCCGAGGGTGAGGCCGCCGAGGGCGAGGAGGCCGCCGCCTCCGAGGAGCCCGAGGAGGAGGACCCGCTGGTGCAGCTCAAGCGCCACCTGCGCGCCGCCCTCGGCGAGTGGTACGTGATCCACTCCTACTCCGGGCACGAGAACCGCGTGAAGACCCAGCTGGCCACGCGCACCGAGACGCAGGACATGGAGGAGTACATCTTCGAGGTCCAGGTCCCGATGGAGGACGCGACCGAGGTCAAGAACGGCCAGAAGAAGATCGTCCGGCGCGTCCGCGTGCCCGGGTACGTGCTGGTCCGCATGGATCTGACCACCGAGTCCTGGAGGGTCGTGCGCGACACCCCCGGCGTGACCGGGTTCGTCGGCAACGCGACCGACCCGACGCCGCTGAGCTTCGACGAGATCTACTCCATGCTCGAGCCGTCGGTCGGTCTGCCGGAGAAGAAGCGCGCCGGGGGTGCCGGTGCGGGCAAGGCCGCGGCCGCGCAGAAGATGCCCGATTTCCAGGTCGGCGAGTCCGTCACCGTCATGGACGGCCCCTTCGAGACCATGCCGGCCAGCATCTCCGAGATCCACTCGGAGTCCCAGAAGCTCCAGGTCCTGGTGTCCATCTTCGGACGCGAGACCCCGGTCGAGCTGGCGTTCGACCAGGTCGCCAAGATCTGAGCGGCGCGCGGCCACCGAGCCGCGCGAGTACGACCAGGATCACTCCCGATTCCGGTCGACACCGCCGCGACGTGCAGGTAGCGTCGCACCTCGGACCCGTCCCCGCTGCGCGGGAACGAGTCCTGCCGTGGGAGGAGCGCGTGATGAGCTCCGCCCGGACCACACCACAGTGAGGAAGAGCAATGGCTCCCAAGAAGAAGATCGCGAGCGTCATCAAGCTCCAGATCCAGGCCGGCCAGGCCACACCTGCGCCGCCCGTGGGTCCCGCGCTCGGCGCTGCCGGCGTGAACATGATGGAGTTCGTGAAGGCCTACAACGATCGCACCGCCGATCAGCGTGGCAACATCATCCCGGTCGAGATCACGGTCTACGAGGACCGCTCGTTCACCTTCATCACGAAGACCCCGCCGGCTGCTGAGCTCGTCAAGAAGGCCGCCGGCCTCCAGAAGGGCTCCGCCGTCCCGCACACCGACAAGGTCGGCAAGATCACCCAGGCACAGGTCCGCGAGATCGCGGAGACCAAGATGCCTGATCTGAACGCGAACGACATCGAGACCGCGGCGAAGATCGTCGAGGGCACCGCTCGTTCCATGGGCATCACGGTGGAGGGCTGAGGACATGGGTTTCCGTAGCAAGGCATTCAAGAACGGTGCGGCTCTGATCGAAGAGGGTCGCGCATACTCCCCGCTGGACGCGCTGCGTCTGGCGCAGAAGTCCTCCCCGGCCAAGTTCGACGCCTCGGTCGAGGTCGCGATGCGCCTGGGCGTGGATCCCCGCAAGGCGGACCAGATGGTGCGCGGCACCGTCAACCTGCCCAACGGCACCGGCAAGACCGCCCGCGTCATCGTCTTCGCGACCGGTGCGCAGGCGGACGCCGCCCGTGAGGCCGGCGCGGACGAGGTCGGCGACGACGAGCTGATCGAGAAGGTCGCCGGCGGCTGGACCGACTTCGACGCGGCCGTGGCCACGCCGAACCTGATGGGCAAGGTCGGCAAGCTGGGCCGCGTGCTCGGCCCCCGCGGCCTCATGCCGAACCCCAAGACCGGCACCGTCACCATGGACGTGACCAAGGCCGTGTCCGACATCAAGGGCGGCAAGATCGAGTTCCGCACCGACCGTGCGGCCAACCTGCACTACCTCGTCGGGAAGGTCTCCTTCTCCGACCAGCAGCTGGTCGAGAACTACGTCGCCGCGCTCGATGAGATCCTCCGACTCAAGCCGTCCGCCTCCAAGGGCCGCTACATCGAGAAGATCACCGTGTCCACCACCATGGGCCCGGGCATCCCGGTCGACGTGAACCGCACGCGCAACCTCCTCGAGGAGACCGACGAGGCCTGAGCCTCCCGGTCGCCCGCTGAGGTGCACGTCGGCGCCCCGCTCACCATCAGGTGGGCGGGGCGCCGTCGTCGTGAAGCGTTCCGGCGAGGCACGCGGCATCCGGCCGGGCGGGATGTGACGCAGAACGCCGCTCTCGGCATGGCGGGGACGGCCGGGTCTGGTCTACCCTGGATATACCGAAGACCGCCGGTCGTCGCCCTCGACCCCGAGGACGATCGAAGAAATCCCTACGGGATGGCCTGCGCAGGTGTAGAAGCGACCATCGCATGGTCGTGCCCGTCCGGCTCCGGCCGGCAGCCCTCGTGGCGGCATCCGTGCGATCAAGGCCTCGACACTTGCGTGTCGAGGCTTTTTCCGTTCCTGGGACGCCTTCACCCGGTGGCGAGAGACCTCTGGAAGGAGGGCCATGGCTAACCCCGAAAAGGTGGATGCCGTCTCGGAGATCGCGGAGCTGTTCCGCGAGTCCGACGCCGCCGTCATCACCGAATATCGCGGGCTCAGCGTGGGGGATCTCAAGGAGCTTCGTCGCTCGCTGGGTTCCGAGACCACCTACGCCGTGGTGAAGAACACGCTCACGGAGATCGCCGCCCGCGAGGCCGGCATCGACGCCTTCGATGGCACGCTCAGCGGTCCGACCGCTATCGCCTTCATCAAGGGTGAGCCGGTGGGGCCTGCGAAGGCTCTGCGTGACTTCGCCAAGACTCACGAGCAGCTCGTGATCAAGTCCGGTTACTTCGAGGGTGCTCTGCTCTCGAAGGAGGACGTTCAGAAGCTCGCGGACCTCCAGTCCCGCGAGGTCCTGCTGGCCACGGCCGCCGGCGCTATGAAGGCGTCGATGTCCAAGGCCGCCGCCACGTTTGCGGCGCCGCTGTCGAAGGCAGCACGCACCGTGGACGCGCTGCGGGCCAAGCAGGAGGTCTGAGGGGCCGCGGTCTCTCAGCTCTCCGCACTCACAGCCTCAGCGCTGTCCCCCGTGCCTCCTTCACCGGAAGCGCGGTCCGCACCACCTGGCGCGCAAGCGCCGTCTCACACCGCAGGGACGCACGTCCCGCCCATAGGAAGGAACGCCACCATGGCTAAGCTCAGCAACGACGAGCTCATCGAAGCTTTCAAGGAAATGTCCCTCATCGAGCTCTCCGAGTTCGTGAAGCAGTTCGAGGACGTCTTCGACGTCACCGCTGCCGCCCCCGTGGCCGTCGCCGCTGCCGGTGGCGCCGCCGCCGGTGGCGAGGCTGAGGTCGAGGAGGAGCAGACCGAGTTCGACGTCGTCCTCGAGTCGGCCGGTTCCGCGAAGATCGCCGTCATCAAGGAGGTGCGCGGTCTCACCTCGCTCGGTCTGAAGGAGGCCAAGGCGCTCGTCGACGAGGCCCCCAAGGCTGTCCTCGAGGGTGTCAAGCAGGAGGACGCCGAGGCTGCCAAGACCAAGCTCGAGGAGGCCGGCGCGACCGCTTCCGTCAAGTGATCCCCGGCGTGCGCTCCGGCGCGCGCCCGATCTGACGGCAGTCGCACTGCTCAAGAAGGGCCGTCCCGCATCTGCGGGGCGGCCCTTCTGCATGCCCGGACGTCAGGATCCCCGGAGCCTGGACCAGCGAGAAATCGACTCCTGACGTGGCGCGACACTCCGGGGGAGGGTCTGCCTGCTTGACTCCTGGACGATTTCCCACCATCATTTTTCTCGTACGGAGCTCTTCCTGCCGCACGTGCCCGGTGTGACCTCACCGCCGGGCCGGTCGAGTCAGACAGGCGGGATAGCACCGGGAGAGCACCCGCGCCAGGCATATAGCGGCCGACGCGGATGGACCGGTCGTGTTCGCGACCCTTGCGTCCATCCGCGCACTTGTGTATGCTCATTCCTTGCGCCGTGTGCCTCCCGTCGGATCTGCCGCTCTGTTCTTCACATTGCATGCTCCACTGCCCTGATGGGTCGTTCACCGCGCCTGGGATTCCGTCATCGGCCTGTGGAAGGACCCCCCTTGGCTGCCTCGAGCACCGATCGCACCACTGACATCGCACTTCGTACCGCCTCGCCTCGCGTCACCTTCGCGAAGCTCGGCGACCCCATCGAGGTCCCGGATCTGCTGAGTCTGCAGACCACCTCATTCGACTGGCTGCTCGGAAACGAGCGCTGGCTGGAGCGTGCCGCTGAGGCCTCCGCCGACGGTCGTGAGGACGTCCCGCAGACCTCCGGTCTCGCGGACATCCTCGAGGAGATCTCCCCGATCGAGGACTTCGCCGGCAACATGTCGCTGTCGTTCCGCGACCACACCTTCGACGACCCGAAGTACACGGTCGACGAATGCAAGGAGAAGGACCTCACCTACGCGGCTCCGCTGTACGTCATCGCGGAGTTCATGAACAACGAGACCGGTGAGATCAAGACCCAGACGGTCTTCATGGGCGAGTTCCCGCTCATGACCGACAAGGGCACGTTCATCATCAACGGCACCGAGCGCGTCGTCGTCTCGCAGCTGGTCCGCTCCCCGGGCGTGTACTTCGAGGAGTCCATCGACAAGACCTCCGACAAGCACATCTTCTCCGCGAAGGTCATCCCCTCCCGCGGCGCGTGGCTCGAGTTCGAGGTCGACAAGCGCGACCAGGTCGGTGTGCGCATCGACCGCAAGCGCAAGCAGTCCGTCACCACCCTGCTGCAGGCCCTCGGCATGTCGCACAGCGACATCCTCGAGGAGTTCGGCGAGTTCGAGTCGATGCGCTCCACGCTCGAGAAGGACCGCATCGCGTCCCAGGACGAGGCGCTCATCGACATCTACCGCAAGCAGCGCCCGGGCGAGCCGCCCACGCGCGATGCGGGCGAGGCGATGCTGAACAACCTCTACTTCAACTCCAAGCGCTATGACCTGGCGAAGGTCGGCCGCTACAAGATCGGCAAGAAGCTCGGTCTCGAGGGCAGCCTCTCCGAGTCGACCCTGCGTCTGCAGGACGTCGTGGCAGCCATCAAGTACATCGTGGCGCTGCACGACGGCGTCTCGGAGTACACCAGCACCGACGGCAGGGCCGTGCGCGTGGAGACCGACGACATCGACCACTTCGGCAACCGTCGCATCCGTGCGGTGGGCGAGCTGATCCAGAACCAGGTCCGCACCGGCCTGTCCCGCATGGAGCGCGTCGTCCGCGAGCGCATGACCACGCAGGACGTCGAGGCGATCACGCCGTTGACGCTGATCAACATCCGTCCGGTCACCGCCGCGATCAAGGAGTTCTTCGGGACTTCTCAGCTGTCGCAGTTCATGGACCAGAACAACCCGCTGTCGGGTCTGACCCACAAGCGTCGCCTCTCTGCGCTGGGCCCGGGCGGCCTCTCCCGTGATCGCGCCGGCATGGAGGTCCGTGACGTCCACCCCTCGCACTACGGCCGCATGTGCCCGATCGAGACGCCTGAGGGTCCGAACATCGGTCTGATCGGCTCGCTGGCGACCTTCGCCCGCATCAACCCCTTCGGCTTCATCGAGACCCCGTACCGCAAGGTCGAGGGCGGCCACGTCACGGACGAGGTCGTGTACCTCACCGCCGATGACGAGGACCGTCACATCATCGCCCAGGCGAACGCGAAGATCGATGAGCAGGGACGCTTCCTCGAGGAGGAAGTCCTGGTGCGCCTCCCCGGCGGCGAGCCCGACCTGGTCGTCGTCGCGGACGTGGACTTTATGGACGTCTCCGCGCGCCAGATGGTCTCCGTCGCCACCGCGATGATCCCCTTCCTCGAGCACGACGATGCCAACCGCGCGCTCATGGGTTCGAACATGCAGCGCCAGGCCGTGCCGCTGCTCCGTTCCGAGATGCCGCTGGTCGGCACCGGTATGGAGCGTCGCGCCGCGGTCGATGCGGGCGACGTGATCACCGCGCAGAAGGCCGGCGTCATCGAGGAGCTCTCCGCCGACCTCATCGTGGTGATGGCCGACGACGGCTCCCGTCAGACCTACCCGATCGGGAAGTTCCAGCGCTCCAACGCCGGCAACTCCTACAACCAGCGCGTGCTCTTCGACGAGGGCGATCGCGTCGAAGCCGGCTCGATCCTGGCCGATGGTCCCTCGACCGATCAGGGCGAGCTGTCCATCGGCAAGAACCTGCTGGTCGCCTTCATGTCGTGGGAGGGCCACAACTACGAGGACGGCATCATCCTGTCCTCGCGGATGGTCCAGGACGACGTCCTCACCTCGATCCACATCGAGGAGCACGAGGTCGATGCGCGTGACACCAAGCTCGGCCGCGAGGAGATCACCCGGGACATCCCGAACGTCGGCGACGACGTGCTGGCCGATCTCGACGAGCGCGGCATCATCCGCATCGGCGCCGAGGTCGAGCCGGGCGACATCCTGGTCGGCAAGGTCACCCCGAAGGGCGAGACCGAGCTGACCCCGGAGGAGCGCCTGCTGCGCGCCATCTTCGGCGAGAAGGCCCGCGAGGTGCGCGACACCTCGCTGCGCGTCCCGCACGGCGAGACCGGCACGGTCATCGGCGTGCAGGTCTTCAACGACGACGAGGACGGGGACATCCTGCCCACCGGCGTCAACGAGATGGTCCGCGTCTACGTGGCGCAGAAGCGCAAGATCACCGACGGTGACAAGCTCGCCGGCCGTCACGGCAACAAGGGCGTCATCGCGAAGATCCTGCCGGTCGAGGACATGCCGTTCCTGGAGGACGGCACCCCGATCGACATCATCCTCAACCCCATGGGCGTGCCCGGCCGGATGAACATCGGCCAGGTCATGGAGACCCACCTGGGGTGGGTCGCCAAGGCCGGCTGGGACCTGGACGAGTCCGAGCCGACGGCCGCAGACCTGCCCGCCGCGGCGCTGCACGGTGAGCCCGACACCCCGGTCGCCGTCCCCGTCTTCGACGGTCTCACCGCCGACGAGGTCACCGGTCTGATCGCCAATCACCGCCCCAACCGGGACGGCGAGCGGATGGTCAAGGAGAACGGCAAGGCGCGTCTGTTCGACGGCCGCTCCGGCGAGCCGTTCCCGGAGCCGGTCTCCGTGGGATACATGTACATGCTGAAGCTCCATCACCTGGTGGACGACAAGCTGCACGCGCGCTCCACGGGTCCGTACTCGATGATCACCCAGCAGCCGCTGGGCGGTAAGGCCCAGTTCGGTGGCCAGCGCTTCGGCGAGATGGAGGTGTGGGCCCTGGAGGCCTACGGCGCCGCATACGCCCTGCAGGAGCTGCTGACCATCAAGTCCGACGACATCGCCGGACGTGTGAAGGTCTACGAGGCGATCGTCAAGGGTGAGAACATCCCCGAGCCCGGCATCCCGGAGTCGTTCCGCGTGCTGCTCAAGGAGATGCAGTCCCTCTGCCTGAACGTCGAGGTGCTCTCCAGCGATGGCACCGCCCAGGACGTCAAGGAGAGCGACGAGGAGGTCTTCCGCGCTGCGGAGGAGCTCGGCATCGACCTGTCCCGCCGACCCCACGAGGGCGTCGGCTCCATCGAAGAGGTCTGACGGACGGGGGACCGGGAGAGCACGCCGGCTGCACCGAGCAGCCGGCCATGCTCCTCCCGGCCCCGCCCTCGACCCCCCGTTCCCTCAGACACCAGACTTCCGATCGAGAGAAGGACACCTGTGATCGACGTCAACACCTTCGACGAGCTGCGCATCGGCCTCGCCACTGCCGATGACATCCGCGGCTGGTCCCACGGCGAGGTCAAGAAGCCGGAGACCATCAACTACCGCACCCTGAAGCCCGAGATGGACGGCCTCTTCTGCGAGCGCATCTTCGGCCCCACCCGGGACTGGGAGTGCTACTGCGGCAAGTACAAGCGCGTGCGCTTCAAGGGCATCATCTGCGAGCGCTGCGGCGTGGAGGTCACCAAGTCCTCCGTGCGCCGCGAGCGCATGGGGCATGTGGAGCTCGCCGCTCCCGTCACCCACATCTGGTACTTCAAGGGCGTGCCGAGCCGTCTCGGCTACCTGCTGGACCTCGCGCCGAAGGATCTCGAGAAGATCATCTACTTCGCCGCGTACATGATCACCGCTGTGGACGAGCAGGCTCGCCACGACGACATGCCGGATCTGCAGGCTCGCTTCGATCTCGAGGCCAAGGAGCTCGAGAACGAGCGCGACGCCGCGATCAACCAGCGTGCGCTGTCCGCGGAGAAGGACCTCACCCAGCTCGAGGAGGAGGGTGCCAAGGCCGACGCGAAGCGCAAGGTCCGCGACTCCGGTGAGCGCGAGCAGGCCCAGATCCGCAAGAAGTACGACGCGGAGATCGATCGGATCACTCGCATCTGGGAGCGCTTCAAGACCATCAAGGTCGCTGACCTCGAGGGTGATGAGCAGCTCTACCGGGCGATGAAGCTGCGCTACGGCACCTACTTCGAGGGTGGCATGGGCGCCGAGGCGCTCCAGCGTCGGCTCCAGGACTTCGACCTCGAGGCCGAGTCCGTGCTGCTGCGCGAGATCATCGCCACCGGCAAGGGACAGAAGAAGGCCCGTGCGCTCAAGCGCCTCAAGGTCGTCTCCGCGTTCCTGACCACCACCAACTCTCCCGTCGGCATGGTGCTGGACGCCGTCCCGATCATCCCGCCGGATCTGCGTCCGATGGTGCAGCTGGACGGTGGCCGCTTCGCGACCTCCGATCTCAACGACCTGTACCGTCGCGTGATCAACCGCAACAACCGCTTGAAGCGGCTGCTGGATCTCGGTGCCCCCGAGATCATCGTGAACAACGAGAAGCGCATGCTGCAGGAGTCGGTCGACTCGCTGTTCGACAACGGCCGTCGCGGCCGTCCGGTCACCGGGCCGGGCAACCGCCCGCTGAAGTCGCTCTCGGACATGCTCAAGGGCAAGCAGGGACGTTTCCGTCAGAACCTGCTGGGCAAGCGCGTGGACTACTCCGCCCGCTCCGTCATCGTCAACGGCCCGCAGCTGAACCTGCACCAGTGCGGCCTGCCCAAGGGCATGGCTCTGGAGCTGTTCAAGCCCTTCGTCATGAAGCGTCTGGTCGAGCTCAGCCACGCCCAGAACGTCAAGGCCGCCAAGCGGATGGTCGAGCGCGCACGCCCCGAGGTGTGGGACGTCCTCGAAGAGGTCATCACCGAGCACCCGGTGCTGCTGAACCGTGCGCCCACCCTGCACCGTCTGGGCATCCAGGCGTTCGAGCCGCAGCTGGTGGAGGGCAAGGCCATCCATCTGCACCCGCTCGTCTGTGCCGCGTTCAACGCGGACTTCGACGGTGACCAGATGGCCGTGCACCTGCCGCTCTCGGCAGAAGCGCAGGCCGAGGCCCGCATCCTGATGCTGTCCAGCAACAACATCCTCAAGCCGTCCGATGGTCGGCCCGTGACCATGCCCGCACAGGACATGATCATCGGCCTGTACCACCTCACCACGGTGCGCGAGGACTCCGAGGGCGCCGGACGCCAGTTCGCCTCCGAGGCCGAGGCCATCATGGCCTTCGACCGCGGTGAGCTGCACCTGAACGCTCCGGTGTCGATCCGCTTCAGCGACATCGCCCCGCCGAGCGACTGGGAGGCCCCCGAGGGCTGGACCGAGGGTGACCCGATCATCCTGCCCACCACCCTCGGCACCGTCTACTTCAACGAGACGCTGCCCGTGGACTTCCCCTTCGTGCAGGGGCAGGTCGGCAAGAAGCGACTGGGCGGCATCGTCAACGCTCTGGCAGAGCGCTACGACAAGGGCCAGGTCGCGGCGTCGCTGGACGCGCTGAAGACCTACGGCTTCTCGTGGTCGACCCGATCGGGTGCGTCCTTCGCCCTGTCCGACGTGGTGACCCCGCCGAACAAGGCGGAGATCATCGCGAAGTACGAGGCGAAGAGCGGCCAGATCCAGGAGAACCGAGATCTCGGCCTGATCTCCGAGCATGAGCGCAACATGGAGCTCATCGACATCTGGACCGAGGCGACCAATGAGGTCGACCAGGCGATGCGTGAGAACTTCGACTCGACCAACACCATCTACCGGATGGTGGACTCGGGCGCTCGTGGCAACTGGATGCAGGTCCGCCAGATCGCCGGTATGCGCGGTCTGGTGAACAACCCCAAGGGCGAGATCATCCCGCGCCCGATCCTCTCCAACTACAAGGAGGGGCTCTCGGTCCTGGAGTACTTCATCGCCTCGCACGGCTCCCGCAAGGGCCTGGCGGACACCGCGCTGAAGACCGCTCAGTCGGGATACCTGACCCGTCGTCTGGTCGATGTCTCGCAGGATGTCATCGTCCGTGAGGACAACTGCGGCACCACCAAGGGCCTGGTGCTGCCGATCGCGGTCGAGGAGGGCGGCGTGCTGCGCCCCCATGAGCACGCGGAGTCCACGGTGTACGGGCGCGTCCTGGCCACCGCGGCCATCGGGGCCGACGGCTCCGAGGCGGCTCCGGCCGGCACCGATCTCGGTGACGTGGTCATCGAGCAGCTGGTCGAGGCCGGCGTGCGCGAGGTCAAGATCCGCTCCGTGCTGACCTGTGATTCCGCGGTGGGCACCTGTGCCCAGTGCTACGGCAAGTCGCTCGCGACCGGCCAGCTGGTCGACATCGGTGAGGCCGTCGGCATCGTCGCGGCCCAGTCGATCGGTGAGCCCGGCACCCAGCTGACCATGCGTACCTTCCACTCCGGTGGTGTGGCCAGCGCCGATGGCGACATCACGCACGGTCTGCCCCGTATCCAGGAGCTCTTCGAGGCCCGTACCCCGGCCGGCTTCGCGCCGATCTCGGAGTTCGCCGGTCGCGTGGAGATCGAGGAGAACGACAAGCAGCGTCGGATCACGGTCACCCCCGACGACGGCTCGGAGCCGGTGTCCTACACCGTCTCCAAGCGCGTGACGCTGCTGATCGGCGACGGCGACCGGATCGACGTCGGCCAGCAGATCACCCAGGGCTCGGTCGACCCGAAGCAGGTCCTGCGCATCCTCGGCCCCCGGGCCGTGCAGCAGCACCTGGTCGAAGAGGTGCAGAAGGTCTACATCAGCCAGGGTGTGGACATCCATGCCAAGCACATCGAGGTCATCGTGCGGCAGATGCTGCGCCGCGTGACGGTCATCGAGTCCGGGGACACCGGGCTGCTGCCCGGCGACTTCGCCGAGCGGGTCAAGTTCGAGACGGAGAACCGTCGGGTCCTCTCCGAGGGCGGTCAGCCGGCCTCGGGTCGTCCGGAGCTGATGGGCATCACCAAGGCGTCGCTGGCGACCGAGTCGTGGCTCTCGGCGGCCTCCTTCCAGGAGACCACCCGCGTGCTCACCGAGGCCGCCCTGAACCGCAAGAGCGATCAGCTCATGGGGCTCAAGGAGAACGTCATCATCGGCAAGCTCATCCCGGCGGGCACCGGCCTGTCGCGGTTCCGCCACATCGCGGTCGAGCCCACCGAGGAGGCCAAGGCGCAGATGTACCAGGTGCCCGGCTACGACGAGCTGGACTTCTCCGGCTTCGGCCAGACCGGTGCCGTCAACCTCGACGACATCGACTACGCCGACCCGTTCCGCACGGATTTCCGCTGATCCTGCGCTGAGGAGCGCGGGAGCGTCATCGCCGGCGAGGCGATGACGGAACGGCCACGAGCCGCGGGGCGGCCCCAC